>JACQXX010000130.1 GCA_016208495.1 Acidobacteriota bacterium
CCCGTCACAACCAGGGTCAACGGCAGGGTTTGAACCACACGGGGCGGACCGGAATAGGTGCCGACCACTTCAAACGGGTAGGTGCCCGGCGGAGTGCCGGGTTGAGTCGTGACGGTCATCCGGCTTGGGTCGTCGTTGGGACGGATACCGCGCGGCACAAAGGTGGCCGATGTTGTCACGGGGAGTCCACGTGCTTCCAAAAACACCGACAGCCGCACGTTTTGTGGCGATTTGGCCGAAATCGTGAACTGGGCGGATTGTCCCGCCTGAACCGTCGCGCTCGGCTTGTCGCTCTGGAGGGTAAACGTGACCGCCTGCCGGACCGCCGCCGGGAGTCGCGGTTCCGCCAATCGCGCACTTTCGCGCAAGAGCGAGTAGGCACGCGGCGATACCGTCAACCGATGCATGGGCGTGCCGCCGGTAACTTCATTGGTTCCAGCGAGATGCGTGGCACGCGCGACAAAAACCGGGAGAACCAAAAAAAGAAGCACTCCCCACAGAACACCGATTGACAACCCTGTATACCGTTTCATGTTCAACTCCGGACCTGTTCAATACCCCGCCTGAAGGCGGAACTCTCAGCTTTTTCCCGCCTGAAGGCGGAGACTTGAGAACTATTCTCCCAACGGAAGCCACTCAACCCCTGACGACCCATTGTTTCCAGGACAGCAGCCAAGAATGCGAAATTGACAGTCTTCAGTTGGCCTGATGAACATCGGCAATGGCCGAATACACCGCGCCTGATCGAGGTTAAATGCTCCCGCAAGCAGATAAAATGGGGTAGGGTGGCTCTACCCAAAATTGATTTGTCTTGTGGGTTGACACAGTAAAGAATCCGGTTTGGCAACGTCAAGTCAAAAGTTCAAATTTTTTCAGTTGAGTGAAAGATTTTTTATGCTATAGATAGAAACGCGGTTCATTCCGTTTTCAAACGGGATGTCGGTTTTAACCTGCGAAGCAGGCGCCAGAGAATAACCCAGGGAAAGTCTTCGAACCCGCATGTTCATCAAGCAAAGGACCTATGGCAAAACTTATTTCGAATACCTGGGTCGAAGCCCAGGGACTGGGCGCAATAATGAGAGCCTCGGGTGGAGCGCAGCGGAATCCGTGGAACACGACAATTCGCCGCCACATTTCATCGCGACCATCGGATTGTTTTCCACGGGCTGGGGCTGACGCCCTGGCGTCCGAGGCTTTCATTCTTCCGCCCACTTCGTGGACTCAGGGCCGGTCAGGCTGAAAGACTCAATCTTTTATTCCCACTGAATAAGTACCTTATCGAAAATTTCCAGACATTTTTAACCACGAAACACACGAACTACACGAAAAGAATCAAACACTTACCAAATCCAATATCTCAGGAAACTTATGACAGGGTACTTATCGGTTTCCGGCAAATCCTGACTTTTGAATTGGTGAAAGGAACGACTATGTCCGTTCAAACAAATCTGGATCTCTCAATACTTCCAGCGGTTTCGGTCGTGGTTGCCACACGCAATCGTGGAGATCAGGTCCGGCAAACCATTGCCTCCATTCTGGCCAATGACTATCCACGATTTGACCTCTGGGTCGTGGACCAGAGTGAATCGGATGACACCTGTCAGGCAGTTCAGCCGTTTGAGACCGATTGTCGGTTGCACTATGTGCGGAGTTCAACCACCGGCGTCTCAACCGGGCGCAATTTGGGGATTACACTCTCTCAAGGCGAGTTGATTGCCATTACCGATGATGACTGCGAGGCGGCTCCCGACTGGATCAGTCAACTGGTGAATGCCTTTTCAGAGCAATCTGCGGCTGGAATTGTCTTTGGAAATGTACTGACAGCACCACACGATACAAACGCCGGATTTATTCCGGGTTATTACCGGAGTGATTGTTTTTTAGCTCGCTCAATTTATTACAAACATTGCGTGGAAGGAATTTCAGCCTGTATGGGGTTGCGCCGGTCGGTATGGCACCAACTCAATGGATTTGACCCGATGCTGGGTGCTGGAGCGCCGCTTAAATCGGCTGGGGAAACCGACTTTGCCGTCCGGGCGTTGCTGGCCAAAATTCCGATTTATGAAACTCCGGCCCCAGCGGTGACTCATTTCGGGTTTCGCACCTGGGACCAGGGACGAAGCTTGGTTCAAGGGTATATGTTCGGCATTGCCGCCGCCCTGGCTAAAAATTTGAAAGGCGGCCACTGGTCAGTGCTGGCGGTTCTGTTTCAGCTTGGCTGGCGGTGGGCGTTCCAAAAGCCGGTTGTTGATTTGGGGCGATGTCCGCCCCGATGGATGCGACTGGCTGCCTTTTGTCGAGGTGCCTGGACGGCGTTGTTGACTCCGGTTGAGCGCGAGACCGGGCAATTTTTGACAGATCACAAGAAGTCGGGCTCAGGGCTTGGGGCTGAAGACGTCGGGCTTGCGAGTCTTAGCCCCAAGCCCTAAGTACAAGGATTTTCAGCCCGATGTCTTCACCCTAAACCCCAATGTCACGCAGGTTTTGCCGGTAGCTTCGGCTGAGAATCAGTTCGGTCTCGTCACGCAAGACAACCCGCATGTCTCCGTGCAGGAGCGATTGCAATCGAACAATTCGATCAATATTGACGGCGACAGATCGGTGAATCCGGACAAAGATTTTCGGATCCATGCGGGACAAAAACGATCCGATGTTTTCCCGGATCAAATGCGAGTTTTTTCCAATGTGCAGCCTGACGTAACTGCCCTCGGCTTCAATCCAGTCAATGGTTTGGACACGCAGGAACATACTGTTTCCAGCCGACCGGATCAGGATTTGCTCGCTGGTGGCCGCATATTTCAATTTCAAGTCTTGTAAACAGGCAATCAATTTCTGGTTAAACGCGTGTTTTTGTCGGGTTTCAATGATGACCTTCGCCCGCTGAAGTGATTTTTCCAGGCGCAGGCGGTCAATTGGCTTTAGCACATAATCAACCGCGTGATGATCAAACGCCGCCACGGCATAGCGGTCAAAAGCAGTCACAAATACCACCAGCGGGAGCAATTCGCCAAGTGATTCGACCAGTTCCAACCCATTCATCATCGGCATCTGAATATCCAAAAGAATGAGTTGGGGTGACATATCTTCCAGGGCTTTGACGACGCCCAGCCCGGAGGTACATTCGCCAATCACCGAAAATTCAGAGTTGGCTTCGACGATGGTTCGCATACAATCACGCGAAAGCGAATCGTCATCCACAATGAGCACCGAAATCGGATGGGGTTGAGTCATATCATCACACTTTCCAGAATATTTTTGAATTGAAGTTCCGCTTCCGGTTGAATGGGGACCGTAAGTGTCACCTTGACTCCCCCTTCCGCGGCTGAAACGAGTTCGAGGCTTGCTTCCCGGCCATACAATTGTTCCAACCTGGCTTTTGTGTTTGCCAGACCGATTCCCTTTCGAGCCGATGGGGATTTCTGGTTGGACAGGGTCAACCCGGGGCCATTGTCTATCACGTCGAGCTGCAACCGATTTCCCAAAATCTTCCCCCGAATGATGATTTCACCAATGGTATCAAGCCCCGTCATGGCATATCGAACCGCATTTTCAACCACGGGTTGGAGAATCAGACTTGGAACATACACATTGAGGGCTTCGGGCGAGACCACAACTGTAACCACCAGCCGGTCGCGATGGCGAATCCGTTCGATGTCCAGGTAACACTCCAGGCACTCCAGTTCCTGTTCCAGCCTGACCTGAACACTATCTGATTGGTAGAGAATCTTTTGCAGAAACTCCCCCAGCCGATGCACCATTTTTTGTGCGCCGGGTAAATCCTGGGTTTGTAACACTGAAATTGAATTCAAAACATTGAAGAGAAAATGTGGATGTAACTGCATTTTCAGCGCCTGGAGTTTGGTTTGATCAAGCTGGGTTTGGAGTTGTAATTCCCGGATCAGCCGGGCTTGTGATTCCTGGCGATAATCAAAGGCGTGGGTGGTAAAAACCAGCATCAAATAGATCAGTAAACTCAGGTTGATCCGCATCAGCAATTCAATTGAGTAGTTATGCAGGGTAAATTCACCAGCCTGAATTGGGTACCAGTTCATGGCGATAATTCCAATGGAGTGAATCACAACCGAAACCACAAACCCGGTCACAAAGTGGACCACCAGATATACCAGAAACTTACGGCCTTCCAGATGGAATCGGCGGGCCATCCCAATGGCAAATTGCGTGGTGGGAAGCCATAGCAAACAAAAAAGGAAACACCCTTTGATGATTCGCCACCAGGGCATTGGTTCGTTGGGGAGAAAAAGGGAAATGGCCACTGTCGTCTGGCACACGAAATACACAAAGGCAATGCCCCAGGCCAGGGTGACGTATTTCCAGGATTTCCAATCGCACCAGGTCATGAAGGGTCCTGCTTCCTGCTGTGCAAACAATACACAGAACATGAGGATGGTTGAGGATATAAAGTTTGGCCTGAGTGGAAAACTAAAACCAGCGTGTGTGCGACGGAAGGAAATGTGTGCTTCTATACACTCGGAAACCAGTATTTTGTTCCTAAAAAAATCAAAAATTCTCCCTTCCAGTCGGGAAAAACTAGAATTGAACAAATTTTCACCAAAAAGAAAACAAGCTGGATCCGAAAATCCAGCTTGTTACAAAAAAATGGAATTGAGGATTGAGTGGAAGATTTCAGGAGGAGGATTGACCCGATTTCTTCAGCCCCATCTAATACCAGTTTGTAGTCAGTAGTCAGTAGTCAGTAGTCAGCAGTTCGCTAAGTACAAGTCCCCATTAAGTACCTTACCGAAAATTTCCAGACATTTTAACCACGAAACACACGAACTACACGAAAAGAATCAAACACTTACCCAATCCAATATCTTAGGAAACTTATGACAAGGTACTTAAAGGGGGATGAAATTCGACCACTGGCCAGGAGAAAATTGGTTTTCGCCCGGATGGGCGCTGGAACAGGAGTCGTGAGCCAGAAGCCAGAAATTCGACGAAAACCGGGACCCGAACCAGCTTCCAGCGCCCATCCGGGCGAAAGCCAATTCGGAGGAACCAAAATTCCATCCCCCATTTATGGGGACTTGTACTTAGCGAACTACTGACTACGAACTACTGACTACTGACTGGTATTAAAACACGATCTTGAACGCCAGTTGGACCACCCGTGGGTTGTTCAACTGCGAGCCGACCTGGCCAAACACCGCGCTGTTGATGTTCTGGTTATCAATCCCAAAGACTGGGTGATTGTTGAAGTTAAAGAATTCCGCCCGGAATTCAGTGGTGATGCGTTCGGTGATCGGAGTTACTTTCAAGAAACTGAAATCCCAGTTGGTAAACACCGGGTTGTTGAACGAATTTCGGGCCACGCTGCCGACTGAACCGGCCCGTGGATTGAAAAAGGCTTGCCCGGCAAATGGTCCGCGACCATCTGGAGATACGGCCCGACCATCCGGCCCAATGATGGATGGGTTGATGAGGTAGATTCCATTCGCTGTTTGATACACACCAATCATATCTTTGATTTGTTCGTTGGTAAGCGATGAAATCACCGTGTTATTGCCTGAGCGCCCCCCCCGGTTTAAGGTACCGCGACCGGAAATGATTGAAAATGGGCTTCCGGACTGCACATTGATAATCGAGGTGACTGCCCAGCCACCCACCACCTTGCGCAGAATCGAGTTCCCTGGATTGAACCGTTTTCCTTGACCAAACGGCAACTCATAGATCACATTGGCTTTGTAGATATGCGGAATGTCAGTTTGAGCCCGTGCATATTCAAGCCCCGGCTGGTTGTTGTCCAGCAGCGGTTCAAACAACACCTGTGGATTGATATTGGGCGAGGTCGTCAGGTTTTTGCTCCAGGTGTAGTTGGTCTGGAACGTCAACCCATTTGAAAACCGGTGTCGCAATTCAACCTGCAAGGCGTGATAATTGGATTCGGTATTGTTGGCCAGCACGTCAGCCACAAACAGGTTGGGATTGGCCACAAAATTGACGCTGCCGTTGAGCCCCAACTGATGATAAATCGCGGCCAGTTGACCGGCTTCACCACGCTGGATCAACGGTTGAATCGTCCCAGTATTGGTCAGAACTCCACCCGCCACCAGATTTGGAAACACTGTGAGTTGCTGGCTGCCGTTGATGTTCGGGTTAAAGCGTGGATCAAACCGACCAGTCTGTGCCAGGGCCAGGAAGCCGTTGCTTTGTGCCCGCAGCACATCATCGGCAAAACCATTGCCCAGGACATCCACCTGGTTGAAGTCAACCCCTCGAACCAGATTCGTGCTCTTGTTGCCGACATAGCGGAACGAAACCACCATGTTATTGGTCAACTCACGATCCATGCTGACGTTCCACTGATGGAAAAACGGCGTTTTGAATTGCTTATCAATTCCAAAAGCAGCCGTGGTGTTGTCGAGCTGGAAATTCTGCAGATAGGTACGCGGGACCTGAAACTGTGGTGGCGCAAAGGTTGTCTGCAAAAGCTGAGGAATGTCGTTGGTGGCGGTCCCAAACAAATCATTGACATTGATCGCGGACTGCAATCCGTCGTTTCCTCGCAATGCATTGTATGGCCCGATAAATGCCTGATCATTGACATACGAAATCGAATATCCACCCCGCAATACTGTCTGACGGCCAAGACCAGGAATATCCCAGGCGAGACTGATGTTTGGGGCAAAATTGTCACGGTCGGGGTCATGGACAAATCCATTGACAAACTCAAGCGTTCCGTTTGGATCAAGCACGGCGTCACGTACATTGCGGCCATTGAGCGTTGGGGTGAGTAACAGGTTATCCCGTTCCGTTAACGGCGTCCGGTAATCCCATCGCATCCCCAAATTAAGGGTAACCCGTGGGTGAATCCGCCACGAGTCGGTAAAATATCCCGAGTATTCCTTATACTCCAGGTTGCGTTGATTGCGAATGCCCCGCTGGAAGCCTGAAGTCTGTGAGGTAACCTCATAACTGACCAGTCCTTCCGCAATCACTCCGCCGAGTAACGCCAGCAGATTGTTGGCAGTGGCAAGCTGGGTGGCATCAATCCCTCCAGGGAAATTGCCGGAGGTTAATGCGGCATCGTCAGGCGCCCCCGCGCCGAAACCGATGGTAAACAAGGGCGGCGTCCCATTGCTAAACAGAAATGGATTGGTCCGGACACGATTGATTTGACCACCAAACCGCATAAAGTGTGACCCGATGGTGTAGGACGCACTATCAATAAATGAAAGTGAGGTCGTTGTCCGACCCTGGCTGGTAAATGTATTGACCGGATTTGTAATCAAGGGCAGATCGTAAAACACGGAGTTCAAATCCGCTTCTGAGTTGAAGTTTCCAACGGGTCGGTTTCCACCGATCCGGAGTTCATTCGTCATTCGCGGGCTGATGACCCAGGTCCAGGCACCCACGGCAAAGTTGGTGTCCGTGACGTTATTCACCAGTGGTTTTTGGGTAAAAATCAAATCGGCATCCGGTCGGTCAACCGTTTCATACGCCCGGTTATAAATTCCCTCGAACCGATGGCTGGCGTTCATCACATAATCAAGGCGGAAGCCGCCGGAACTCCGGTCCCGGTTAAACGACCGGTTCAGCGAAAACCCCGTGGTGTTGAGACCATCACCTTGTGCGGTGGAATTCCCACTGGTTGGCAACTGGTTGATAATCGCCGCCATGGCTGGATCAGGTCCGATGTCGCTGAGTCCAAACAGGTTTACGGTCCGGGTTTGGCCGCTATTGTCTCGATAGGTAAAGATCCCCTGTCGGGCATTGGGCAGGAGAATGGTGTTGGTTTGTGGCACGCTTCGGCGTTCTTTCACGCCTTCATAAAACATAAAGAAAAACAGTTTATCTTTAATGGCTGGGCCAGCCAGGGTAAATCCAAACTGATTTCGGATGAGTTGTGGTTTTTCCAACCCTTGTAGATTATTGAAAAAGTCATTGGCGCCGAGCGCGCTATTGCGGTGATATTCAAAGACCTGCCCATGAAACTCGTTTGTTCCGGATGGGGAAATCGTTCGAACCGCTGATGCGCCTCCCGAAACGTCCACATCACCGTTTTGGGTTGTCACCGAAAATTCAGCCACCTGGGCAACGGTTGGCCGATTCGGGGTAAAATCCAATGAATTTTCACGAATGTAGTTATCCTGAATGTTGATGCCATCCTGGGTAACCGACGCGGTGCCTGCCCGCTGTCCATTGATAATGGTATAGGCATTGTCCTGAGCGTTATTGCTGCCACTGGCCACGCCCGCCTGCAACTGAATGAGTTGCAGCACGTCGCGACCATTGATTGGCAAATCCTGGACTTGCTTTTGGTTCACGGTGTTTTTCACTTCGGCGGTTGAGGTTTGCACCAACTCTTCGCCGGCTGAAACCGTTACGACTTCGCCTTCGGAACCGACTTCAAGTCCGACCGTCAGGCCATATTCCTGGCCCACGTCAATTTTGACGTCTTCGCGGGCTGCCTTTTTAAAACCGGGGGCTTCAACCGTAACGGTGTACTGTCCGACCAGCAATTGCGGGAAAATCGCGACGCCAAGCTCATTTGCGGTGTTTGTAACAACCGTTGACGTCCCAATATTTGTAATAGTTACGGTGGCACCGGCCACGACGGCGCCGGTCTGATCTTTGGCCGTCACAATCAGACGTCCATTTGTTCCCTGCGCCCAGGCAGATTGTGTCAGCAAAAACACCAGTCCCAGAACACATCCGAACCAGTATCCGGTGCGTCCCAGGAATGGTTTCATCCAAAGTGTATTCATATTCCCTCCAGATAAAAAAAAGGAGGAGGCAGGTCAAAAACGATACCCTTCGGCCAGACACCGGGCCGGTCAGGACAGAGGGTTGGCGTGGATTTCTTTTCCGACATCCCACAATCAACACGAACAGAAATCCAAACTCCATTGCCCGGTCCCGACCTGGCTCAGTCTCAGTTTTCAGGTGCCGTCCTCAACCCGGCCTCACATCCTAAAAGATCAGCTTGAGCCCAAACTGAATCGTGCGCGGACGTCCCGCGAACACACGCGGGTTGTTAAACGAGGGGCTGGCCACGTTGGCAAACGCCAGGTTGGTGGCATTGGTAATCCCGATTTGGCCAGGATCAACCACGCTCCCGTTGCCGACGGTCAACTGCTCGTGATTGAAGGCGTTGAACATCTCGGTTCGGAACTGCAGCCGCATGCCTTCCCGAATTTCAAAATCCTTGAAAATCGAGATGTCAAAGTTGTTGATTCCAGGTGAACGCAGTGTATTGGCACCAACGGTGGAAATGACGCCCTGACCAGCTCGAATGTACTGGGCATTTGGGTTCACGGCGAGATAGCCAACCGTTTGGCCCTGTGAGTTTGTCACTGGCGTGACATTGCTCCCAGTTCCTGGAATACCATTTGGATTAAACAGGGCCCGATCACCAGCCGTGTCACCGTTCAAATTGCTATCGGTTGCACTCAGCGCCGTAAATGGCTGGCCACTTTCAGCCGTGTAGATCAGGTTGGACTGGAAGCCACCCAAGAGTGTTCGCGCCAGTCGGTTCTGGCTCTTTCGGAACCACGGCAGCTCCCAAATGATTGAGGTCACAAACCGATGGGGACGATCTATGGCTGAAAGCCCGCGCATGTCGCCCAGATTAAAGCCATCCTGGGCCCGGCGGGGGTTGATAAAGCTTGTAAACAGGTCATTGGTCCCAAAGTCAATCGTCTTGCTAAACGTGTAAGCGGCTGACATCGTGTAGCCATGTGAAAACCGTTTCGTGAGATCAACCGACCCCGCGTGGTAGGTTGAGCTTCCAACCGGAAGAAACGCCGTCATGGTTGGACTGACAAAATCAGCCACACCCAATCCGCCGACACCGTTGCCATAGATTGAAATATTGAGCAGCTCGTCCAGCGTCCGCATGGAGTCGAGCGTTCCCTGATCCGGCACCTGTGACGCATTCAAGTAGGTTGGCAAACTGAACCCGGCGATTGGGAAAATGCTATTTCCGCCATTCAACCGAATTTGAGCAATTTGCTTGACGCCACGCGTGCCCAGATACCGAAGTTCAACACTCCAGTCCCGATGCAACTGGCGCTGGTAACTCAAGCTCCAGCTCATGGTGTAGGGCAACACCCGATCTGGAATAAAGGCGGATGATGCGGCGCGGGCATCTGCCGGGGTATTGGGAGGAATGGGGGTATTGCCCAAACCACCGTTGGCGATAAAGTTGGTCGCGGTCCCAAACGCACCGCCATCACCGGCAGCGGTATTGAGTTCCTGCTGGAATTGCGGCGGCAACTGGAGCGTGCCCAGATTGCCATAGGCCACGTCAAACGACGTTCCGAAACCGGCACGGATTGAGCTTTCGCCGTTGTTGCCAAACAGGAAGTGACCGATGCCTTCCTTGTAATCCGGTGCCCAGGCCAGCCCAATGCGCGGCGCGAAGTTGTTTTTGTCGGTTTTCGGAACACCGAACTCGATCACGCCCGGCACGTTGGCAATGGCGTTGAGCGCCTGGAGTTTTTCATCCCGGAAAATCGTGTAGAACTCATAGCGCAGGCCCAGATTCAACGTCAGGTTCGATGTGAGTTTGACGTCATCCTGCACAAACCAGTAAATGGATTTCCGGTTGGCGGCAAACGCCGATGAGCCGACGCCTTTCAACCCGCCGTTAAAACCGGTCGGTTTGAGGTCGCGCAGGAATTCTTCAAGCGTTGAGTAGTCGTATTCGCCACGTCCGCGCGGTAGGAAACCGTTGGAGGAAATGACGTTGCGGAATTCAACGCCGAATTTCAAGGTGTGTTTGCCCTTGAGCCAGGTCAGGTTGTTGACATACTGGTAGCTGTTGGTGGTTTCACCCTGGGGTGATTCACCCTGGGGACCAAAGACATACCCCGTATCGTTAAAGCTGAAGTTTGGAAAAGCCGCAAATTCATCGGGCACGCCAAACGAGTTGTTTTTGCGCCGGTACGAAATCCGGGTTTCATTGATCAACGTCGGCGAGAAGTTGTGAATGAACGCGACCGATGCCAGTTGATTCAACTGGGTGAATGCCCCGTTAAACACCGGATTGCCATTTCCATTATTCGGTTGGGTGGATCTGGCATAGTTGTAGCGATACCGTACCTGATCACCATTGCCCAGCACCTGGTCCACATTGACGTTAAAGGTGTGATTGGCTTCAAAATCGGCATTGAGGAAGTTCACTGTTCCAACCGGAATTTCCTGTCCAAGAACAGGCACCGTGGTTTCAGCGACACTGGCGGGGACGGTGTATTGTTTTAACAGTCCAAGGGTGACCGGACTCACCCCATTGAGGGTTTCAAGTCGGGCAAACCCGGCGGCAGTGGGTGTCAGGAAACTGGCTGGATCTCCTGCCGTACCCGTCGTGTCATACTGGTAAGCCCCAAAAAAGAACAATTTGTTCTTGATAATCGGTCCGCCTAAAAAACCAGCCACGCGGTTGAAATCAAAGCGTGGTCGCTTGTCGGGGAGTTCACCACGGGCAATCGCTTCTTTGGTTAAATGATCCACCGCCTTGTAATTGCGGTTGATGTTGAACCAGCTCGCGCCACCATGGAATTCATTGGTGCCGGATTTGGTGATGGTATTGAATTGACCGGCGGACGAATGTCCAAATTCCGCCGTGTATTGATTGGTCAGGAGCGTAAATTCAGCCACCGATTCCGGAATGACTTCGATCACGCTCCCGGTCAGAATCGTGTCGTTATTGTCCACGCCATCCAGGGTGAAACTATTGTTGCGGGGGCGGTTGCCGCCGACCGAACCACCTTCGCCGGCAGTTCCGCCAGCCTGAGACGTGATATTTGGGGCCAGCAGCGCCAGTTCGAGTTGCGAGTTGTTAAAGCTCGGCAATTCAACCACTTTGCGGGCTTCAAACGTGTTGCCGAGGATCGAGCTGCTGGTTTCGACCAGCACGTCGCCGCCAGAAACGGTGACAACTTCGCTCACTTCACCCGGCAGCATTTTAATTGTCACATCAATCACGGCATTGAGCGCAATCCCGACATTATCAATGGACGTTGTTTTAAAACCGCCGGCTTCGGCTGAGATCGAATACTTTCCGACGGGAAGGTAATTGATTCGGAACAAACCGGAAGCATCGGCTGTGGCAGTGGTGCTGTAGCCAGTCTCCATATTGGTGACCTTGACCGACGCGCCACTGATAACGGCGCCGGATTCATCAATGACTTTCCCATTGATGCCACCATCGGTGGCCTGAGCAAAAACCGAAGCGGTCCATCCCACCCCGACCAGCAGCGCCAGTACCAGCGGATACAAAAAGAGTTGAGCAAATCGTTTCGACATATGTGAGTCCTTCCTTGATTCGAAGATCGAGGCGGAATTGAAAAAAGAAAACACATCTCCCATCCCGTTTTGGACAGGTGCTTTTGAACTTGAATGTCTGGGAGAGTGCCTGCGAAACGAACCAGACCCCACCACAATCACAAGCCGAATCTGGTTCGGTGTGGCGTCAGTCTATGGAAATCACAGTTGAGGGAAACGAAAATGGGAAGACTGGGGCTTTTTTGTCACGAATCGGATTCTTTTGAGGATGAGAATCGGGTTCGGGGTTCAGGGTTCGGGGTTCGGGGTTCAGGGTTCGGGGTTCAGGGTTCAGGGTTCGGGGGAAAAAGGCAAAAGGACAAAAGGGACATAAAGGACATAAATTCGAAAACCCGGAACCCGGAACCCGGAACCCGGAACCCGGAACCCGGATGGTTTATCCTCCGCTGGTTGGGAAAAAGGCTTTCAGGGCACCGGCAAAGGCTGACAGATTGCGGGTTTGCAGGAAGATTTCGCCTGGTCCGGTGTATTCACACACAAAACCTTCGCCGCTGACCATGCTTCGGAAAAACCCTTGCTGTGAAGCTTTGCGAATCGTGTACTGAACACTGGTTTCAAACGCCACGATATGGCCGGTGTCCACAATGTAGCGTTCCCCTGGGTTCAGCCGTTTACGCCGGATGGCGCCAAAACTTGATATCAAGAGGGTTCCGGTTCCCGATAACTTCATCAGGAAGAGTCCTTCACCTGAAAAAAATGATTTCGCCCCGCCAAATTTCAGGTCGAGTTCAATGCTTGGGGAGGAAGCCAGATAGCCGCCTGATTGAACGAAATATGATTGATTTGCCAGTTCAAGCACCACGATGTCGCCTGGCGCCGGAGGGGCAAAGGTCACCTCGCCAGGACCGCCGCGAGCGGTAAAGGTGTTGATAAAGGCTGATTCACCAACCACGGCCCGCTTCAAAACACCCATAATGCCGCCTTGTGCCTGCGACTGAAGATCAACATTGGCCGACATCGAAACCATCGCACCAGCTTCGGCCTTGATTGATTGTTCAGGTCGAAGTGTCACTACCGCCAGTGCAAAGGCACCGGCTGGTTCAATCGAACATTGCAGGCCACCTGCGCCCGATTGATACCCGCCCGGTCCGGGTGGCGGTTGATATCCTCCCTGGGGTGGATAGGCAGGTGGTGGTTGTGGAGGCGGATACCCTTGCGGTGGTCCTTGTTGATAGGGAGGGGGAACATACCCTCCAGGCTGATACCCAGGCGGAGGTTGAGGAGTTGCTGGGGTTGGATTGGCCGGGGTGCCGCATTGCACGCAAAACCGATATCCGTCAGGTACATTGGCATTGCATTTCAAGCAAATCATTCAAATGCCTCCATTCTCAAAATTCAGGTTGAAAATCATAAAACTGAAACTGAGGGTACCGACCTTCACCGGAAACGGCAGCCGCATAGTGCGGCCCAGGTGAAAAGCGACGCACCCACCACCGTGGTTTTTCACAGGTACTGTCATACACAATCGTTTTCCCTTCATCCATGGCCGAGGAAATATCAAATTCGTTGAGCGGCATTGAAAGGCCGGTTCCACGGGCTTTGATATAGGCTTCCTTGCAGGTCCAACATACGAAAAACGATTCCTGGCGCTGCGGTTCGGGCATGGCGGCCAGCATCAGTTTTTCACAGGTTGAAAATAAATCATTGGCAATCCGTTCCCCCTCGAAATCACCTCGAATATGCTCCACGTCAATTCCAACTTCGCAATCCAGGGCAAAGGCACAAAGAATCAGATCTCCTGAGTGAGACAGGTTAAACTCAAGTGGTTGAAAGGGATCTGGCTGGTTGGACAGTGAAGGCTTGCCCCGCTCGCCATATTGAAAAGCGAGTTCGGCAGGTTCGAGGTTAAGGTAGCGTCCCAAGAGCGTCCGCAATAGCCCTCGGCTGATAATTGACTGGACCCGGTCTTTTTCAAAAAAGAACCGCCCGGCACGCGCCAGCTCATCTTCGGCCAAAACGGCTTGAAACGCCGGAAGCGAAGTCGCCAGATTGGAAATTGAAGCCCGCCACACCTGAACGACATTCGGGACCAACTCATTTTGATCACTACCGGAAAGCCATTCGTCCGTCATTTTAGATTCCCTTCAGGCCAGCAACGCACTAACCAGTTGTAGATATTCGGTTTGGGCTGAGTGCAGGAAAAAATGATCTCCTGGAAACATCCGAAGCTGAAATTCCCGAGTGGTATGCACGCGCCAGCCTTCGAGTCGTTCACGGTCAATGTCACGGTCGGCAATTCCCCCCAGAACCGTTAAGGGGCAGTCCAATGGTTGTTCTGGTTGATACCGATAGGTTTCGCACACCGCAAAATCCGCCCGGAGAATCGGCAAACACAATTGCATCAACTCCTGGTTGTCGAGGACCTCACGTGGCGTGCCATTCAATTGCCGAAGTTCATGCAGAAACTCGATTTCCGGCAACGCATGGAGCGGTTTTTTTAGATCGGGGAGGTGCGGTGCGCCACGCCCTGAAATCACCAATCGTTCAGGCATTGGGTGCCGATAGTGGCGCAGGTACCGGGTCAGTTCAAAGCTGACAAGTCCACCCATGCTATGTCCGAGAAAAACAAATGGCCGATCAAAGAATGGGGTCAGCGCACTGGCAACGGCTTCGATCAACGGCGGGAGCGAGGTAAACGGAGTTTCCCCAAGGCGACTTCCGCGCCCAGGAAGCTGGATATTGCACAATTCAACCGTTGGAGGAAGCAACCGCGACCAGGCATGAAAAACCGTGGCCCCGCCACCAGCATAAGGGAAACAAAACAATCGTCGCGTGGCATTTGGAATTGGCCTGGGTCGGATTACCCAGGCAGTACTGGCTGAAATTCGCATCATATGGAAGGTGGTTTCAAGTTCGGAGATAAGGAGTGGGAGGAATTATGTATCAAGAACGCAGAATTGAGAATGAAAAAAGTGGTTAATGGTTAGTGGTTAGTGGTTAGAAATCAATACTTTTAGTGATGAGTGATGAGTGATGAGTGATGAGTGGTTAGTGGTTAGTGGTTAGTGATGCCAGTGAAGAGTTGAAGCGGTTTTTGGGGTTTGAGCCCAGGAACTGGGCGAAAGAGTTAAAGCCTCGGGTGGAGCGGAGCGGAATCCGTGGAAAACAGAATCGGTGGCGATGAATTCAGCCGTCGCCCAGGCCACGCTGACCGGTGATGAATGCCACGGATTCCATTCGCTGACGCTCATTGCACCCGAGGCTTGAAGAATGTCACCCGCTTCGCGGGTTCAAATCCGCTCATTTTTTCAACTCTTCACTGGCATCACTAACCACTAACCACTAACCACTAACCACTAATCAAATTCTTCATTCCTCCCATACCCGCCCCCGCCTGGGGTTTCAATCCGTAGCCGGTCGCCAGCGTTGAGCTTGAGATTCACCTTGCCGGGCAATTCAGTTTCAACTCCGTCGTGGATCACAAGATTGCACCCAGACTGGCCGGAATTACCGCCAAATAATCCATACGGGGTGCTGGTGCGGCGCTCGGAAATAACGGTAACTTCAGTTTCCCCAAGCATTTCATATTCACGAACCAGTCCTTCGCCTCCTCGAAACTGTCCATTTCCACCGCTTCCTTTTCGCAATCCATACTGACGGACTCGAACCGGCAAATAATGTTCAATCGCTTCGACCGGGGTATTGCGGGTGTTGCTCATATGGGTGTGAACGCCACTGATTCCATCCAAACCGGCTCGACCACCCATCCCACCGCCCAGGGTTTCATAGTAGGCAAACGGCTTCCCGGACCTGAAGTCAGTTCCTCCGAGCGTCACATTATTCATAGTTCCCTGGCTGGCCGCCTGAATGCGGTCTGGAAGAGCCTGCGCTAAGGCCCCAAGCAGGACATCCGTAATTCGTTGCGAAGTTTCAACGTTACCACCAGCCACAGCGGCAGGTCGGTTGGCATTGACAATGGAGCCTGCCGGCGCCTGAACTTTCACCGCCCGGGCAATACCCGCGTTATACAGGATATTTTCTGTCACCAGGCATCGAAAAGCATACAGGGTTGCCGACAAGGTCATCGCAAAATTGGCGTTGACGCCGCCTTTGGTTTGCGGGTCGCTGCCTGAAAAATCAACTTCAGCCTGGTCACCCGCGATTTTGACAGTGGCACAAATCCGAATCGGATGCTGGCTGAAGCCATCGTCATCAAGGGCGTCTTCGAAAAAATAGGTTCCATCCGGAATTTCAGCAATTGTCGCCCGCATCACCCGTTCAGTGTAGTTCTGTAAGGCTGCGGCCTGGGTTTCAACCCGCCCCTGCCCGTATTTGGCGACCATGTGGAGCAACCGCTGTTCAGCCGTGCGGTTGGCGGCAATTTGGGCCGCGATATCGCCTTCGCGTTCGGTCGGAGTTCGAACATTCGCCAAAATCAGCGCCAACACATCCCGCACCATTTTTCCACGGCTGACCAGCTTGATTGGAGGAATGATCAGCCCTTCCTGAAACAGTTCCGACGCCAGCGGCATGGATCCAGGACTCATTCCACCGACATCCGAATGGTGCGCCCGGTTGGCAACATAAAAAGCCAGCGTTCGGCGGCCACGTGTTCGCTTCGTCGGCGCGAAGACCGGAGAGACAAAGGTGATGTCCGGCAGATGGGTGCCGCCGCAGAACGGGTCATTGACAATGACCACATCGCCTTCTTCCATTGGAACGGCCTCAATGGCGGCCTGAACCGAAAGCGGCATGGCCCCAAGGTGAACTGGCATATGGTCGCCCTGGGCAATCGTTTCGCCACGGGCATCATAGACGGCACATGAAAAATCAAGGCGCTCTTTGATATTGGGGGAAAACGCCGTGCGACACAGCGTCACACCCATTTCCTCGGCAATCGAAACGAACAGATTTTTAAAGACTTCAAATTCAATGGGTTGGAAAGGCATGGGCTTAGGGTTCAGGGTTCGGGGTTCGGGGTTCGGGGTTCGGGGTTCGGGGTTCGGGGTTCAGGGTTCGGGGTTCAGGGTTCAGGTTAACATTCTTTGAATTCAATGAGTTTATAAGTTTATTTAACAATCTTCCGACTTGTTGACTTAATTGCCAAACTAATTTGGCTTCCTCACGGGTGGTAAACTGCAACCGAATGGAAATTATAAGATGAGTTTCAACTTCCATAAGCGAGCCTTTGGCAATTGAAAGGTGGTGCAAATACTGTTCCACAAAACATATTAAGTTGCTATATGCTTTGCTCCGAGGGTTTTGCCGCGTGAGCGGATTGCCTTCGGAAGTTTCGTTCTCAGAGTGGCTGGCAGGTCGTGACGAGCCTCTGGCGCTCTCCCCTGTGGACAGGTC
>JACQXX010000131.1 GCA_016208495.1 Acidobacteriota bacterium
TTTTCTCCTCCTTCTTAACTAGAGGATGACACTTTAGCTCACTTTTTTGTTTCCGAAAGTGTATACAATTTATGATACTTTCCTGTATACGATTTAATGATATTCAACAGGGTTCAGGGTTCAGGGTTCAGGGTTCAGGGTTCAGGGTTCAGGGTTTTCGAATTCAGGTCTTTTTTGTTGTTTTTCAGGATCCACTTTTCTCCACGATCACAAAACCATGTCAACTTTGTTTATTCGCAATGGTCATCTCATAGACCCGGCGCAAAACCTCGACGCGCCGGGTCATTTGCTCATTCAGGATGGATGCATCGCCGCCATTGGCCCTGAACTCACCGCTCCGCCCGAAGCTGAAATTTTTGAGGCAAGCGGCCTGGTGGTGGCACCTGGGTTCATTGACATCCATGTGCATTTGCGCGAACCCGGCCAAACCCACAAAGAAACAATTGCCACCGGCACCCGGGCGGCGGCGGCTGGCGGGTTTACCGCCGTCTGTTGCATGCCAAATACTTCACCAGTAAATGATTCACCGATGATTACCCGGTTTATTTTGGATCGGGTGCGGGAATCAGGGTTTACACGGGTCTACCCCATCGGCGCGATTACCAAAGGTTCGGCGGGTGAAACCCTGGCCGAAATCGGTGGTATGCGTGAAGCCGGAATTGTCGCGATTTCAGACGATGGTCACCCGGTCGGAAATGCTCAGGTCATGCGACGAGCCATGGAATATGCCCGCGACTTTGGCCTGCCAGTGATTGATCATTGTGAAAACAAAGACCTTTCGGCAGGCGGTGTGATGAATGAAGGCATTTACTCGACCTTGCTTGGCTTGCGTGGCATGACCCGTGCCGCTGAGGAAGTTGATGTCGCCCGTGATATCGTGCTGGCCGAACTGACCGGCGCTCACGTCCACATTGCCCATTTGAGCACGGCGGGCTCGGTCAATCTGGTTCGCTGGGCTAAATCCAACGGGGTGCGCATCAGTTGCGAAGTTACACCACACCATTTCACGCTCACCGATGCCGCCACCGATGGCTTTCATACTAATGCCAAAATGAACCCCCCGCTCAGAACTGAACGGGATGTCGAAGCATTGCTTGAAGGCATCGCTGACGGGACAGTTGACGTGATTGCCACGGATCACGCCCCGCATTGCGGCGAAGAAAAATCTCAGGATTTTGACAGCGCGCCGTTTGGCATCCTGGGCCTCGAATCAGCCGTAAGTCTTTCAATTGAAAAACTTTATAATGCCAAACATATCAACTTGAGCCGACTGGTGAATTTGCTTTCGACCGCACCAGCGCGATTACTCAACCTTCCTGGCGGAAGTCTTCGCGTTGGCCAACCCGCTGATGTCACCCTGCTTGATCTCACCCGAAGTGTTCAGTTTCAAGTTGGACAATGGCAGTCCAAAAGCTCTAACTCGCCCTTTGACGGATGGCAACTCACCGGGGCACCCGTGGCAACCTTCATTGGCGGAAGACAAATCTTCGGAGACGGCAAAATTTTGGTCGAAGGGGGAATGATATGAAGACGTCTCACCCGCATTTACAGCACATCCTCAGGTTGATTCTGGTGCTGATGATAAGCACATTGTCTGTTTCCGGTCAGGTTCCAACTGGATTACCACCTGATAGCCCAAATCCGAATGCCGAGAAGAGCGGGAAAATTCCCCCGATCCTTCAGCGGAAACGGTCTTCTATTCAGGTCTATGCCCGGTTGATGCAACTTGAAGATCAACGCTATTTCAGCCCCGAGGAATTTAACTCGTTCCTGATCACCAGCCATGCCGGGATTCGCCGCCGGACGGCAATGGCAATTGGTCGGATTGGTGACCCGCGCGGCCTGCAAACCTTGTTTGACCTGCTGGTTGACGATGGCAACCCGACGGTTCGTGCCGCCGCCGCCTTTGCGATTGGTGAAATTGAATACCCCGACACGCTTGGCACACTCGTCCAAATCTTTGACACAAAGAACGAAGTCCCACTGGTTCGCGCCCGGATTGCTGAAGCAATGGGCAAAGTCTTTGGAAATCCAGCCAACGCCGGCAAGTTTGTCAAAGGTGACCCCAAGGCAGCTTTAGATCGTTTGTTGCGGCAGGTGCCAACCGCCAAAACCCAACTGGCGGCTGGAAGTGACGAAGAGAAACTGGCCACGCTTTCGATTACAGCCTTGATGCGAACCAAATCCCCAGAAGCCGTCATGCCACTCGTTGGTGCGCTCGAATCAACCAACACCGCTGTTCGCTGGCACGCGGCCAATGCCCTGTCACGCCTGCTCCCGGCGCTCAATACCAGTTTCGACGCCAAAGTTGTCTTTCCCCGACTGATTGCCGCCACCAAAGACCCAGAACCGCTGGTCCGTGCCCTGATTGCTCGCCCACTGGGACTGGCACACACTCCTGAAGCCACCCAGGCCCTGGTCAAATTGCTGGCTGATTCAAATGATCAGGTAGTCGTCAATACTGTTCGCGGTTTGGGCCGGAGTGCCGATCCGCAGGCCGTGGCACCACTCCTGGCCCTCGGCGAAGAACAGCTTGCCCGTTTGATGAAACGCCCCGCCGAAGACCGGGAACACGCTAATGAGTTGCCCTTGCTGCTTGAAATTGCCACGGCACTCGGCAATTTGCGTGCAACTGAAGCCACTGGATTTTTAAAACAACTCCGACTTGCTCCGAATGGGATCGTTGGGGCAAATGTGGAAGTCGAAGTCGCGCTGGCCCAAATTGATCCGCAAAAATTTTATGACTTCACACCACAACAGGAACCGCTCGGAAAGGAGTGGCAGGCAGTGGCCAATTTTGCCACGGGTTTGGGAGAAATCCAGACACCAGAAGCCCGCCAGCTTTTGATTGAAACCCTTGAAGGGAAAAAGTTTCGTGAGCTTGACCCACGCGGGGTGCCTGATTTGCTTCGAGCGATTGCCAAACACAAACCTGACACGCTGGCGGAACTCTTGCGTGGGCAATTGAAAGCATCGGATGTGATGATCCGCGCCACGGCGGCTGAACTGTTGGGGGAAACGCCGCAGAGCGAAGAGTCATTCAAAGCGCTCTCCACAGCCCTCACGGCAGCCAACGACACAATGAACGATGCCAAACTGGCGATTTTGACCGCCTTATCTCGCTATAACCGGCCTGAAACGGCAACCATTCTCAATGCGACACTTCGAGATAGCGATTATCTGGTCCGACGTCAGGCGGCTGATTTGCTGAAGGTGCTGGATCCACGCCCGGATCGCATTGCCAGCCGTGAAGCTCAGGTGGGGATTGTCCGGCTTGACCGCGACATCAAGTTTTACCAGCAACTGGCAAAGCTGATGCGCAAGATCGTCGCCCGCGCCACGCTCAAAACAACGAAGGGAAACATTGAACTTGAGTTCTACCTGGAAGATGCCCCGCTCACGGTATACACATTTGTCAACCTGGTGGAGAAAGGCTATTTTGACGGGCTCACCTTTCATCGAGTCGTGCCAAACTTTGTGGTTCAAGGCGGAGATCCGCGCGGGGATGGAAACGGCGGGCCTGGGTTTCAGATTCGTTGTGAAATCAACCAGCAACCCTATGAACGTGGATCAATCGGGATGGCACTTTCCGGAAAAGACACCGGTGGCAGTCAATTTTTTATTTGTCACTCTCCGCAACCACATTTGGACGGCGGATATACAGTTTTCGGGCGCGTGGTACATGGAATCGAAGTCGTTGACCGCATAACTCGCGGCGACCAAATCCTGGGAATTGAAACTCAACGACCAGAATAAAGGAAATGAGGTATGAATTATGAATTATGAATTATGAATATATAGCCTTCCAGAAAAAGATTCTCCCTGGGAGCGCCGGCATCCTGCCGGCAACTGATTGAAAATCAACCGTTTGGTGCCGGCAGGATGCCGGCCCTCCCAGGAAATATCAGACTGGTCTCGCATCAATGCTTCAAATTCATACTTCATACTTCATACTTCATACTTCGGAACATTGCCCAACATGCCATATGCACACGCCAAACACATTGGCTACATTGATCTTCTACGCCGCAATCCAAAAGTTCGTCGGCTTTGGATGGCACAAGTCGTTAGCGAATTAGGCGACTGGCTTAACTTTGTCGCCCTGGTTCAAATCATCAATCATTTCACTCCAAATGCGCAGGCTATCGGCTGGTTGATTGTCATCCAGATGATTCCGATGGTCGTGGTCGGACCCTTTGCCGGGGTCATCGCTGACCGATTTAATCGGTGTGGTGTCATGATTGTCGCCGATCTGATCCGTGCTGCGGTTGTTTTGGGGTATTTGACCATTGACCGGCCAGAAGAACTCTGGCGAGTCTATGTCCTGGCAGCGCTGCAATTTTCAGTTACCGCTTTTTTTGAACCGGCCCGGGCAGCCTTAATCCCCTCACTGGCTGAAGGTGAAGAACTCGTCGCCTCCAATGCCCTGACCAGCGTGACCTGGTCGGTGATGCTTGCCCTGGGTGGCTTTCTCGGCGGACTCATCACCGGGTTCATCAACCCAACCGCCACGTTTCTCATTGATTTCATTTCCTTTATCGTTTCGGCCCTTTTGCTGATCCGGCTGCTGAAGGCGGGTGTCATTCGCCATTTGGAACACCCATCCGACAACCCCAATCCCTCATCCAGCAGCCTCTGGCCAGCCCTGGTGTTTTTGGTTCAACACCGGCAGGTAGCAGCCGTGTTACTGGTCAAAACCGGCATTGCGGTGACGGCTGGCGGGCTCTGGCTGCTGTCAGTGGTCTATGGTCAGCGAGTATTTCCAGTGGGAAAAGAAGGAGCGCTGTCGGTGGGGTTACTCTATGGAGTCCACGGGCTCGGCTCAATTGTCGGTGCCAGTCTCTCCAGCCGAATGTTACGCACTGGCCGTCCAATTCACGTGATGTGGTGGGCATTTGCGCTCCGCACGGCTTTTTTCTACTTCTGGGCGGAGGCTGGAAACCTGACGGTGGTATCAGTGGCGATTATTGCGGCGACCACGTGCGGCGCCTTGCTGTGGGTCCTGAGTACCACCGTCTTGCAGGAACTGGTCCCAGATGAAATTCGAGGACGGATTTTTTCACTTGAGAACTCAGCCATGACCTTCGGCATGATTGTTTCGACCGTGCTGACTGGACGCGCCCTGGATATCTGGCATTTGACGCCGCAAGCCACCACGATGTGGACGGCGCTGGCCGCCGCCATTGTCGCCGCTGGTTGGGGCTGGGTCACCTGGCGATGGGAGCGATGGAAATAGCCAACAAGCTATAACCCTTCAGAAAAAGGTACAGAGTTCAAGCCTTAGCTTGCTTCGGGTTAACGGTTTGAACAACTTCAGTTGAATCAAAAACTTGAATCCTCCGACACTCCAGTTTTCGCAAGCTAAAGTTTGAACTCTGAACGGAAATCATTTTCTGAAATGCTATCGCAGATAGTCAAATCCCCATTTTTGGGTTGAACTGCCTCTAACTCCGTTGTGGAAAGGTCACTTGCCTTTGACAACGCCCGCCCACTCACTCTGTCCCTGCAGAGCGATTCGTCTTTGGAATAATTTCCTTGAAACCCAGCCTAATCGCTGAAACGCCATTTTGAGATATTCTTCATTGAGTTCGATACCAACAAATTTACGTCCCAGTTTCTGGCAAACGGCCCCAACTGTTCCTGACCCAAAAAACGGATCAATGACTGAATCTCCAGGTTCAGTTCCTGCAAGAACACACATTTCAACCAGTTTTGTTGGAAAGGTTGCAAAGTGAGCACCGGGAAAAGGCTCAGTGTTTATGTTCCAAACTGTGCGCTTGTTTTTTGGTGGGCCGGCCAAACTTGGCTCTTGAATCTCTTGAAAGTTGTAAAAGTATTTTTCTGATTTGGTCAGTAAAAATAAGTATTCATGAGACCGGGTTGGACGATCTTTGACTGATTCAGGCTGACAATTTGGCTTATTCCAAATGATATCTGAGCGTAGATACCATCCGTCTTCTTGAAGCGCAAAGGCGAGCTTCCAGGGAACACCTATCAAATCTTTTGGTTTCAAACCTTCGGGAGTGGGAGGGCGATAGTCCATTGCCCTCCCTTTGTTTTTCTTATCCGGATCACGCCAGGTTCGCCCACCACTGGTATAGGAATCCCCAATATTTAACCACAGGGTTCCATCAGGTTTGAGAACATGGTATATCTCTCGAAATACTTGCCTGAGATTCTGCAAATATTCCTCCAAATTTTGCTCTGCCCCAATTTGATGAGCAATACCATAATCTCGAAGTCCCCAATATGGAGGGCTGGTGATAGCACAACGAAACGTATCAGCAGGAATTTGAGCAAGCGCGGTTAAAGCATCAGAATGAATGACTTCTCCCGGCTCACAATGACCATTCACAGAGGGTTGATCAAGATTTAGAAGTGATAGTTGTCTCATCTATTCCCTCGCGAACATTCACTTTTCCCGATTCAATATGTTCGGTTTCCGCCATCTGGCGAACGGCTATTTCAATCACCGCAGTCTGGCTTATTCCCAGTTTCTGGGATAGGGCAAGCAATAATAGTTTGGCCTTTTCAGAAAGCCGGAAACCGCTTGGTGTCTTTCGATTGTTCATACATTGGTTATACATCATGGAGCAGGTTATAGCAATGTAATTTAAGAAAGAACTCTCTAAAACCGGAATCTCACACCAAGCTGCATTTGCTGTGGCGAACCAGCCGAATTCAACACCGAATTTGGTCCGGCTGGCGTGTCACGCCGAACCACTGAAAAGCCATCGTTGGTGGTGCCGTTTGAGCCCAGGTTGTCTGCCCGGAACAGATTGAAGACTTCGGCCAGCACTTCGACCGAAGCGGTGTCTTTGAGGTTGAAGGTTTTTGAAACCCGCAGATCGAAGTTGTAAAATGCCGGTCCACGCTGGCTATTGCGTTCGCGAATGCGCCCATCCGGCCCCAGCACCCGGTCGTTACCGCTGTTGCCGTCCTTGTTGAGGTCTTCGCCGGTGACTTCGTCAATTGGGCGCCCGCTCAGTGCAGTGAAAATCCCCGAAAGTCGGAATCCGTAGGGCAGTTCGAAGACGCTGTTGGCAATAAACCGGTGGCGGATGTCCCGTGCCGAAGTTGTGAATTCATACCCTGGATCAAACTGATTGCTCTCGGCGATGTCAAAGAGCGGCTGTTCTTCGGAAACCGTGTCTTTAGTTCGACTTAACGTGTAGTTTGCCTGGAACTGGAACCGATTCGAAAATCGCTTTTGCACGCCGAGCGTCAACGCTTTGTATTCGTCATAGCCCAGACTGGTCAGGTTAAAAACCCGGCCATAGTTTGGAAATGGGGTCACGCTCCGGTCATAGACAAAGCGCCCGGTGGTGTCAATAAACCCACTCGCCAGATTGAGGTTCTGGACAAACGGCACATTGCGCGTTCGGCTGCCGGTAAAGGTTGCCAGGAAACTGAAATTGCGTCCCAAATCGCGTTCATAACTGACATTGACCATCCCGGAACGGGTCAATTCAAAATTTGGATCAAAGGCAAAAACGTCTGAACCAAGTGGGGCATCGGGAATACTCGTTGGCAAGGTTTGTGGGAACGTCACCGGAACATCGCCAAAGAAGAAAAACGCCCCGTTGGTGACGCCGTTCGTGTTGAATGCCTGGAACAGATAAATCGCCGGCACTCGACCATAATTCAGCCCAAAGTCAGCCCGAATGACCTGTTTCCCATCACCTCTCGGATCCCAGGCCAGCCCGATGCGCGGGGCGAAATTGTTGTAATCATTGGGCACGGACGAAGTACTCGCAAATGCCGGGTTTGGGCGTGTCGGCTGTGGGTTTTTGGTACCTTCCCAGCGCAACCCCAGATTCAGCGTGAAATTGGATCGAATCCGCCAGCTATCCTGGGCAAAGAAGGCAAATTCCTTTTGTCGAGCTTTGAAAGTCGTCGCATCTTCGACCGAAACACCATTGGCACCAACAATTTGGAAGTAATAGAGCGGCTTGTTTGGGAAATCAGCCACACTGTCATATCCATAGCCGCCCTGAACACCACCTTTGAATATTTCATTGGCGCCGGTGATGTTGATATCAGTTCCAAATTTGAATGAATGCGAACCGGTCGTGTATGACAGGTGATCCACAATCTGGTACTTGTCATTGATATTGAACGGCACGTTTTGGAACAGATTTGGCCCAAAAATCAGTCCTTCCTTCAGAATCTGCACTTCTGGCCCGCCGTTGTCGGCAATCACCTGCCGGTTTTCGCGCAAATATTGAAAGCGGAACTCGTTGACGGCCTTGGGCGACAAAATCCGCGTGTACTGAGCCACGTGCGATTGGGTGACTGGTTTTTCAGTTCCAAAGTGGTCAAGTCCAATCCCAAGGGTATTTCCGCCACCGCGTTTGGTCAGTTCAAACCGGCTGTAATTAAAGCGGTAATTGAGGATATTGCTCGTGTTTGGCGTCCAGTCAATTTTACCAAGCACCACCGCTGCATTTTGGTTGGCATCTGTCCGCCCCTGCAATTCCGGCAGGAAGTTTTCCAATCCTGGACCGAAATTGGCCACAAACGGATCTTTCCGACGCTGCACGTCAACGGCGGTGAAAAAGAACAGCTTATCGCGCACAATTGGCCCACCCAGGTTGCCGCCAAACTGGTTTTGGGTGAAATCAGTCGGTTCACGATCAAAAGCATCATTCGCGGTCAGATTTTTATTCCGAAAGAACCAGAAGGCCGTGCCGTGAAAATCATTGGTGCCCGACTTGGTTACCACATTGATCGAGCCGCCAGTGGTGCGTCCATATTCGGCAGACCCGCCACCGGTAATCACCTGAAATTCCTGTACCGATTCCAGGCTGATGGTAAACGGAGGGCGTGTCCCCCCGGCAGGTTCGGCAAAAAACGGGTTGACGAAATCAGCACCGTCAATGTTGAGCTGAGTGTCATAGGTTCGTTGTCCGGCAATTGAAATCGAATTCCCAAACGAATTGCTCTCCGGACTGCGCGCCGGGAAAACATTGGGCGAGAGTGTGATGAAATCCTTAAAGTTGCGCCCATTGACCGGGAGATTGGTCACCTGACGGCTGTTGATGAGCGTTGATTCGCTGGCCCGTGTGGTTTCAACCAGCGGGACGGAATCAGCCGCGTCTACCACCACCACATCGCCGGTATCACCCACTACCAGTTTGAAATCAATGGTTGAAACAGCGCCGATAGTCACATTCACATTGGCGGCTTCGCTCGGTTTGAAGCCGCTGGCAATCACTCGCAGGGCATAGGTACCGACGGGAATGGATGGAAACGTGTAAAACCCATCACCTGACGTCTGGGTTTCGCGGACCTGCCCCGTGCCCTGGTTGGTCAGACGAACCGTAGCGCCATTGACCAGCGCGCTGCTGTCATCCACGACGGTGCCGCGAAGTGTTCCGCTTACGACCTGCTGTGCCTGAACTGGAACAACCATCAGCCAGAACAGAAAACAACAGCTTATCCCGATCATTCTAGAAAAACTCACCAGTTGAGACCATTGGGAAATCAGGCGGCAGTACCTGTATGTTGGCGAAAACATGAGTAATTTCTCCTGTAAGGAGGTGAGAGTTCAGGCTGAAGCCTGAACTCTCACCTTACTTTTCTAAATGATGTATTTGATTGAAAGACGGATGATACCATTTTGCAATGAAATGCTCGCACTAGAAAACAATCAAGTAATTCAGTCAAATAGACTTAGTGAACTACTGACTACTGACTACAAACTGGTATTAATTTGCGGGAACAAGAAGGAGTGTTCCCAGGACGATCACGATAAACCCAACCACGTCGAGCAGAATTCCATATTTCATCATACTTCTCAATGGTACATATCCCGAGCTATAGACAATCGCATTGGTTGGGGTTGAAATCGGGAGCATAAACCCAAGTGACGAAGCCATTGAGGCCGCAATCGCCGCCTGCAACCCGGCTTTTCCGCCAAGCGCAATCACCACTGGCACGACCATGTTGGCTGACGACACGTTTGAAGTGAGTTCCGAAACCAGAACCGCCACAGTTGACGACACAGCAATCAACCCAGCACCGCCCGAAGGAATGACGCCTGTCAAACTGGCACCGATAGATTCGGCCAGTTTGGTTGAAAACGCCAGTTGCCCCAGCGTTATCCCGCCTCCGTACAGTGCCATCACGCCCCAATCAATTTCGAAGGCTTGCTTGACCGAGAGCGTAAACTCCTGCTGCTTCCAGTTTGTGGGAAGCAAAAACAACAGGCAGGCCCCACTCAACGCCGCGACACTCTCTGGAACACGTTGCGAATAGATTTTCGCAACTGGATGCGCATCACCAATCGTCAAGGCCAGAATGCCGGGCGTAATCCACAAAACAACCGTTATCCCAAATGCAATCAAGGTGTTGCGTTCACCTGGCGTCAGATTTCCAAGCTGCTGGCGTTCGGAAAGAAATCGTTCTCGAATGCCAGGCAAATTCTTCACTCCGGGCGGGCACAACCAGTTCAAGTAGAAGAAAAGGGCCAGGTACATAATCACAACAATTGGAATGGCAAACGTCATCCACTCAAAAAACGGTACCCGCCGACCAAGCTGGCGCTCGATAAACCCAAGCCCAATCAGATTAGTCGGAGTTCCAACCGGCGTCGCCAGCCCACCAACTGAGGCCGAAAAAGCACACATCAACATCACGGCGCAGGCATAGGCATCAGTCACGGCATCTTTTTTGACGTCACGGAGTGCGCGGATGATGGCCACACCAATGGGAAACATCATGGCGGCAGTCGCCGTGTTGGAAATCCACATCGAAATCACACAACAAATCCCGCCGTAGGCAAACAAAATCCGGCTCGGACGTTCGCCGACCAGCGGATTGGTCAGTACCCAATAGGCAAACCGCCGATCCAACCCGTGCAGGTAAATCGAGCGCGAAAGAATAAACGCCCCTAAAAACAAGAACATAATCGGGTCGGCAAATGACCCGAACGCCTGCGCAGCGGGTGCTACGCCAAGCGCAATCACCAGCGTTGGGCCAAGCAACCCGGTAACGGCCAGCGGCAGGGCTTCGGTAATCCAGAGCACAACCACCAGTCCAAGAATGGCTGCTAACCGATGGGCCTCCAGACTCAACCTGGACATGGGCAAAAACCACAGACTCAAAAAGACAAGTGGGCCGAGCAGCAGACCGCTCCGCTGGCGAAGTGATTCAAACTGGCTTTCCAGCTCGGTCACAGTCATCTGGATGGTATCGCGTTTGATTGGGGAATCAGGTTGGGTGGACATAGATTAGGGGTTAGGGGTCAGGGGTCAGGGGTTGGGGGTTTGGGGTCAGGGGTCAGGGGCATAAGCGCCAGGATAAGAAAGCTCGTGCTCTTTCCGGTGGCATTCAATGATGTTCTTGTCGGGGTTGGGTCTCGTTCTGGCCGGGTCCGTGGGCTTCGCACCACGGCTATTACACGACGACCCTTTTCGTCTTTTCCGTCCTTTTGGTCTTTTCCCGGTCACCAGTCACCAATTGACGACGGCGCTATAATGCCACTTCTGTTTCAAAAATGCTGTGTGCCGCTCGCAGTTCCACGAAAGAAATACCCCATCCTCAGATAGATCTTCCCTCACGAGGTACTTTGATGAAACGTCTTCTCCTCTTCAGTCTGGCCGTGCTGTTTTTGAACGTAACCGCTCGTGCCCAGGAAAAACCCCACGCGTTTGTTGGGGCTGAAATCATTCCAATTGCCGGAGCCCCGATCTCCAACGGGGTGCTGGTGGTCCACAAAGGTAAAATTGTCGCGGTTGGTCCGGCCAAAACCACCCAAATCCCGGCGGATGCTGAACGTCACGAGGTATCAGGCAAGGTGCTGATGCCCGGTCTGGTTGATTCGCATAGCCACATCGGTGGCCCTGGCGGTGGCGATGGAAGCGGACCATTTCACCCGGATACGCGGGTGCTCGATGCCATCAACGTTCGCGATGCCGGCATTCAAAAAGCCCAGGCAGGCGGGATCACTACCGTGAATGTCATGCCCGGCTCGGGTCACCTGTCCAGTGGTCAAACCTTGTACTTGAAGTTGCGGGATGGCCAGACAATTGATGATCTTTTGATCTTTGACGCCGACGGAAAAATGTATGGCGGGTTGAAAATGGCCAACGGCACCAACTCGATTCGGCCTCAGCCTCCCTTCCCTGGGACACGAGGCAAATCAGCCGCACTGGTCCGTGATCAATTTGTCAAAGCTCAGGAATATCGCGAGAAAATACGCCGTGCCAATGGCGACCGGGAAAAAATGCCTCCTCGCGATCTGGCAATGGAGACACTGGTTGAAGTCCTTGATGGCAAACGAGTGGTGCATTATCACACCCACCGCCACGATGACATTTTGACCGTCCTGCGGGTGTCAAAGGAATTCGGGTTTAAAGTGGTGCTCCACCATGTCAGCGAAGGGTGGAAAGTCGCCAACGAAATCGCGGCGGCCAAGGCGCCGGCATCCATCATTGTGATTGACAGTCCCGGCGGAAAAATGGAAACGATGGATGCCTCGTTTGCCAATGGCAGCATTCTGGATCGAGCTGGAGTCCTGACTGGGTTTCATACGGATGATGGGATTACCGATTCCCGATTTTTCCTGCGTTCAGCCGCGCTGGCGGTTCGTGCTGGAATGTCACGCGACCGGGCACTGTATGGCATGACAATGGCCAACGCCAAAATGCTGGATCTGGACCAGCGTGTTGGCTCGCTCGAAGTCGGCAAGGATGCTGATTTTATTCTCCTCTCGGGGGATCCGCTGAGTGTTTACACCAAGGTTTTGGAAACATATGTTGATGGAACCAAAGTGTTTGACCGCAAAGACCCGAAAGATTACCTGTATGCCACGGGCGGGTACGGGGCCAGCCGCAATCAGGTCATGCACCTCGATTGCTTTGACCACGATGAGGAGTAAGCACACATGTTGAAACAATTCTTTTTTATTCTTTTTCTGTTTGCTTTGGCTGCGGTTGGGTCTGCTTTATTGAATCCAGTGCAGGCGCAGGTGGCTGTCAAAGGTGAAACGGTCCACACCATGGCGGGTGCTCCAATCAAAAACGGCGTAGTTTTGATCCGCGATGGGAAAATCGAACAGGTTGGTCCAGCCAGCGAGGTGAAAATTCCCATCGGATATCGGACACTGAGCGCCAAAGTGGTAACACCTGGACTCATTGATGCCCACACCGTCATTGGGCTTTCAGGCTACCTGAATCAAGCCCAGGATCAATCCCAGCTTGACCAATCAGAGGCGATGCAACCGGAACTCCGGGCAATTGATGCGTACAATGCCCAGGAACGACTGGTCGAGTGGGTCCGTGGATTTGGTGTGACCACGCTCCACACCGGGCACGGCCCCGGAGCATTGATTTCTGGTCAAACGATGATTGTGAAGACAACTGGCGACACAGTTGAGACAGCCTTGTTAAAACCGGTCAGTATGGTTGCGGTCACGCTGGGCAGTGGCTCACTGGCCAGAGAAGGCAAGTCACCCGGTACGCGGGCCAAGCAAATTGCGCTGCTCCGCAGTGAATTGATCAAAGCCCAAGAATATGTAACCAAACGCGATACGGCCCCGGATGACAAAAAACCAGCCCGAAACCTTCGAATGGAAACGCTCAGTCAGGTCATCAAAGGCGAACTGCGGCTGCTGGTTACAGTCCATCGGGCAGAAGATATCCTGTCGGCGCTCCGAGTGGCAAAAGAGTTCAACGTGCAGATTGTCCTGGATGGCGTGGCTGAAAGTTATCTGGTCAAAGATCAGATCAAAGCCGCCGGGGTGCCAGTGATTATCCATCCAACCATGTTTCGCTCCAACGGAGATACTGAAAACCTCAGTATGGAAACGGCTTCGGTGCTACGAAAAGCCGGAATCTCGGTTGCCCTGCAAAGCCATTTTGAAGGGTATGTTCCCAAGACCCGTGTGGTTTTATTTGAAGCCGCCGCCGCCGCCGCCAATGGGCTCTCATTTGAAGAGGCACTTGGCACGGTGACGATTGAAGCCGCCAGAATTTTAGGCATTTCCGACCATGTTGGATCATTGGAAGTCGGCAAAGATGCCGACGTGGTGCTCTTTGACGGTGATCCGTTTGAATACACCAGTCACACCACCGGCGTGATTATCAATGGAAAAATCGTCAGCGAGGAAGCACGATAGCAGGTTCTTCAGCCTAAACATCTGAAACCCAGTACCAAATATACAGGTCCTCTTGAAATAGGGGCTGTCAACAAAATTGACAGCCCCTATTTGCTTAACACAATAGTTAACCCCTTTAAAAACAATCTATTACAAACAAAATCCATGGATTTGAATACTAACTACACAACGAATTTGAAAAAGCCCACTCAACTCTCAACTGCAACCATATAATTTTCAACTCTTTCATAATAAACATCTTCAAGCCTTTCAATAAAAAAGAATCAAATCTTCACCCTCTTTGGCATCGGTATTGCACTAGAGAGGTCATCAGTCACCAAAAGACAATCAAAAATACAGCTTGAGATTACGGGTAAAGAGGAAATCCATACATTATGAAGAAATCACGTTTTATCGCATTGTTGACCTTCG
>JACQXX010000132.1 GCA_016208495.1 Acidobacteriota bacterium
CGGGCGTTCAGGCGGTTCCAAGCGGGCCTTTTTCCACGCCAGATGACGTGCCAAAAGAAGTTCCTTGACCCTCCAGCGCGGCGTCCACGTCCGGATTTCAGGGTCATTTACTCTTCGTTTGGTATGCTCGGCACCAACTCTGTCAGCTATATCCGCATGTCTGCACTGAAGGTGAGTACACTGAAACCTGTCTCCACGGCGGTTGGCCGGATGGGGAAACCAGCAGTTCGGACAAGTTTGCGAGCTATAAGCGGAATTGGTGTCCTCTCGACGAAAACCTTTCGCCGACGCCACAAAATCAAGCCGGTCGTTGAGCAGCGAACGACTCAGGAGCATCACCCGGCGCGAAAGCGCTTTGCTCGGTGTCGGGGTGCGAAAATCGAGTTTCTCCACGCCCAAAATTTTCATCTGTCGGACGGCCACCAGGCTGTAAATCGCCGTGTTGATGATTCTGGCCGCCGTTTGACGTTGTTTTCGCGTCATCTCCCGTTGTTTTTTTGTTCCAAGGTTGAATTTCCGAATCCGGTTGGCTTTCTCCCGGTCTCCGGTGGTCCAGGCCGCCTTTCTCACCGCGTGAAGCTTGTTTCGGCGTTGCCCTTTGGTTCTGAGCTGTTCCGACGTTTTTTCCAAAAATGAACCCAGTTCCGTTCCATACCGGTTTCCCTGCTCATCGGTGAACACTTCCGTGATACCAATGTCCACCCCGGCAGTTTCCGTTTCGACGCCAGTCAATTCTGGCAGCACACCTTCGAGCGGGTGCGTTTGATGGACCTCAACCCGGTCGCTCCCGGCCTCGACCACCACTCGCAGCGTGCCTTTGATTTCGGCATTTCCACGCGACTCCCAGTGGGCTGACATCGTACATATCGGCATCCACCACCATTGAACGCGCCATTCGGACCTGCGGCAACCGGCCCCGGCACTTCCTCGCCTGCCTCCGCAAATAATTCCTCACTTTGCGTTTCCCGGCTTCAGTCACCTCGATGCGTGGGTTTTCCGGCGCTCGCGCTTTGATCAAGGCGTGGATTCGCCGTTCATCCATCAGCAACCACAACGCATACTGCCGCTCCGCTTCGCTCCATTCGGTTTTGCTTCTTACTTTGCGGCGTAACTTCTCGCCCAGCGCCGCCCAATATTTCACCACTGTTTCCCGCGCTTCTTTAAACGCCGCTTTCCACATCCGTCCCTGCACTCCAGACCGACTCCGGTAGCCTTCCTTCACCAGCCGATCCCGCCGCTCCCGTTCCGACCGGTCTTGCGCAAAGTTGTTTCCCGCCGTGTAGTAGGACAAATGATTCTGTTTCTCTCTGGCATACGCCCGCACGATATTCCGCAACCGCTTCCGCTTCCCCTGGTTGATTGCTCTTGAATATCGTTTCACCGTTCGTCTCATTCGGCTGCCTCCGGCCTTCCACCCTCAACCGTCTCGACTATCTTTTTGACTTCTTTTCCGTAGCGTCGTAATCCGTACACCCGTGGCGAGAAATTCTCGATGATCTTCATCAAATCCTTTGTCACTTCTTCCTGCGGCGACAAACTCTCGTGACCCATCACCACCAGTTTCGTTCCGTGCGCCTCACAAAACCGCTCAAACCAGCTCCAGCCAAACCTCACCAGCCGATCTTGATGTGCCAGAATGATTTCCCCGATTTCCTCCGCTTCCACCTGCTCCATCAACCGGACAAATCCCTTCCGATCATAATTCAACCCCGATCCGATGTCCTCCACCCACTCATCTATTACCTGTCCCGTCCCCAGATTCCACGCTTCCACCGCTCGCTTTTGCGCTTCCAAATCCTTCCGCTGGCCCGAACCCGAGACCCGGCAATAGGCCACTCGTTTTCGTTTGGAGGCCAGTGCGTCCACTGGATTCCCCGCCGCCGCCATGTATTCAAGATATTGCTCGTGCGTGTAAAATCGCTTCCCCGTCGGCGTCCGGTGGGCTTTTAATATCCCTTTCCGATCCCAACTCTGTAACGTAATCACTGCCCGTCCGATTAAGGCGCCAAATTCGCGTGGTTTATATATATTCATACATAACTTTATATAGCAACAAAATATAAAACTCAAGAACTATTCTAACTCTCCTGACCAATTTCATCACATTGTCGAGCGGTATTTTGCTTCCGAGTATCGTTCCCGTGGGCGGGTTATTGCCCGTAAACTAGTTCAATTTAAAGCAGTTCGGAGTTCAGACAAAGGTTTTCCATTTGGGCGGGAATTCCGAACCTTCATCTGTCACGGTGAAATTGTAGCCTGCGGATATTACTGGGATGGGCACGACCCGTTGATGCACCTGTCTCCTGCCGAAGCAGCACAGGTCGCCAATCTGGCGTTGGAAGCCGCCACCCGGCTCAACGTCCCGTTCGTTGCGGTTGATGTCGGTCAACTGGTCAATGACGAATGGATTGTGATCGAAGCCAACGACGCTCAATTTGCCGGAACCACCAGCCAGATCAACCGGCTGGCGTTGTGGAATTCACTTCTGGATATCGTCAGTCGTCAGTAGTCAGTCGTCAGTAGTTCACTCAGTTTATTTGATCTCCGTTGCGGAAGGTCAGCTTTCGCCCGGATGGGCGCTGGAAGCGTTTGGTGGCAAGAGTTTGGCGAAAATTCTGAAGTTCTTGGGGGTTTTGATCCAGCGCCCATCCGGGCGCGAACCATTCGCGGCCTGCGTCCGGTGGGTGCGCCTCAAAGCAGGCTTCCCACCGGCTACTCTCCGGCGCCCTCCGGGCGGGGGTTGTCAAGCTCAAGTGACCTTTCCGCAAGGGAGATCAAATAAACTGAGCGAACTACTAACGACTGACTACTGACTACAAACTGGTATCACACATTCCACCCAGGAATGCGTGTTCCGCATTCGGGGCAGTATTTCGAAGCCCGTTCCAGTTGATGATTGCAGCCGGGACAAGCTCGGCGTTGTTGCAACGGTTGTCCGCACTCTGAGCAAAACCGGGTGCCGGTCGTCGGTGCGTTGCAATGCGGACAGGTTGCGGGAATGGCATTTTGAACATCATCTGGTGTTGCCAAAACAACGCCCCACCGTCCCTGACGAAACAACTGGCTTTGCGCCCCTTGAGCACGAGCAGCGGCGCGTTCTTCTTCAAAAGCCGGGGCGCAATCTTTGCAGATGCCATATTGCGCATTCCAGCACACTTCCGGACACACCCATCGTCCACACCGCTGACATTGATGGAAATACTGCTGGGCTTCCTGGACTGCAATCTCAAAAGCGCGGTCATGCTCGGTACCACGAAATGTATTCTGCAAATAATCCACACTGTTTGCCGCCTGATGAAAAATCCCTCCGAACAAACTCCCCGCCGCCCGCAACAACCCTTCCGCCGTGCCGCCCATTGAATTTTGAAACCGGGTGAGGTGCCCGTTATGACACTTGTCACAATAAAATTTGAACTGAAACCCGTTGCTGTTCGAAAGATCACTGTGGTTTGACGTGAAGCGGATCATGAAAAATCTCCCTGCTTAAATAGATGTCCGTGATGAAGCTGGTTTGATGAATCTCTCAACTGTAGCAAAAATCTCCGGCTGAAAAAAATCCAACAACTCAACTCTCCGGCTGAAATTTCAGATTCTCAGCCAGAATCCTTTTTGAAAAAACTGCTTGACCATTTACTACACTTGTCGTAGATTCTCCGGTGTTCGTAGTAAGATCATTTTCAAATCATTTTATCTGATGGGTGACAAGGCTTATGAAGTCAGTACCACTCGCGTAAACGGGTGGGTTTAGATCGTTCCCACCCACCCGCTCACGCAGGTGGTACTGACTGGCACTTGCGGTTTGGAATAGACCCTCAGCCCAATTTCTTCAGCCCCAAGCCCTTAGCCCCACCATTGGAGGTTCGCCCGTGAAAGCTCAAAAACACGTCAAGCTCTCAAAGCTTGAACTCGAAATTATGGATGTCATGTGGGATCTGGAGCGTGCTTCGGTACGCGAACTCCAGGAAGCGCTGCCGGAACATAAACGCCCCGCGTACACCACTGTCCAAACCATCGTCAACCGACTGGAAGAAAAAGGCGCCGTGATACGCACCAAAAAAATTGGAAATGCCTTCATCTTTGAACCGGCAATTTCACGTAAGGCGGCGCACCGACGATTGTTTGATGATGTTTTGGAAATGCTGGGCGGTTCGGTCCAACCACTGATGGCGCATCTGGTCGAAACCGGCAAGCTCACGCTCGAAGACGTCCGCAAACTTGAATCAACCCTGACCAAACTTGAATCCAATCCCAGTTCAGAATCCTCACACACCCCAAAGGAGTAACCAGATATGACCTTTCTGGAGTGGCTGAATACCGTTTCGCAAACTGCCTGGCCAGCAGTCGTCAATCACCTCTGGCAAACGCTTCTCTTTATTGGGCTGGCCTGGGGCGTGGTGAAAGTACTGAAAAATGGCCCAGCCCGGTTGCGATTTTTCGTCTGGTCGCTGGCAGCGGTCAAACTGGCAGTGCCGGCAATATTGGGAGCCCTGCTGCTGCAACAGGTTGGGATTCAGTCGCCAGAACTGCTCACGCCGGTGGCCCAAATCGTCAAAACCTCAACGGTTACGGTGAGTTCAACCCCTGAAGTCATCATTGACGAATTGATTGTCATTCAAGGACATCGTTCGGCTTTTCAGTGGCTGAATTTCCCACTCGTTTGCACCTGTGTCTGGTTTGGCGGCATGGTCTTTCTACTCGGTCGGTGGTTGATGAAGCGCGCTTCATTTCTGAAGGTGTTGCGGCAGGCAGCGGTCTGCACTGGCGAACGGGAACTCAAATCCCTCGAAGCCGCCAAAGCCCGGCTTGGTTTTGAAAAGGACGTGCGACTGGTGCTCTCCCGCCATATTCCCGAACCTGGCGTCTGGGGCGTACTGAATCCAGTTGTGATTTTGCCGGATACGCTCTCACAACATCTTTCCGATCAAGAACTTGAACACGTGCTCATGCACGAACTGACCCATATCACCCGCTATGACAATCTGATCGCGAATGTGAACATGGTGCTGTGCTGTGTGTTCTGGTTCTTCCCCGTGGGCTGGTGGATTTCAAAAGCCATGCTCCACGAACGCGAACAGGCGTGCGACGAACGTGTCCTCGAAGTCAGTACCAGCACCAACTCGTATGCGGCTGGCATTCTGAAAGTTTTTCAATTTGGCCTTCAATGGCGTGAACTGGCCGGGGTGTCATATGCCACCGGCTCTGACCTGCACAGGAGAATCGAAAATATTATGGAAAATCCGATCCGTCCGTTGAGTTCCGTTTGGTCACGTGTCGCGCTGGGCACGCTGGTCGCTGGTTTTGGGTTGATCCTGGTTGGGACTGAAACCTGGGGCAACTCACTCGTCATTCAAACTCAAAAAGCACCCAAAGCTGGGGGGCGAATGACCCCTCCACCGGCCCCACCCGTGCCACCCGTGCCACCGGCACCACCAGCCTCAACCGATGCACCTCCGGCACCGCCTGAAACCCCAGAAGCTCCCGAAGCTCCTGAACCACCGCCGATGCCGGATGACGAAACGCTGCCAGCCCTGGCACCAACTCCAGAAGCTCCCTCAACCCCGGCCCCAGCTCCAGTAACGGCGCCACGTCCAGGAACGCCGCCTGCTGCCCAGGCCCCGACCCCGCCGCCAGCTCCAGCAGCTCCGCCTGCCCCGGCTCCGAAAGCAATCAAAACTGTCCAGCCAGTGTATCCGCCACTGGCCAAAGCCGCCTGGGTACAGGGGAATGTCACGGTCGAAACCACTGTTTCAGAAACGGGTGATGTCATAAATGCCAGAGTGATCAGTGGTCATGCACTTCTGCAACAGGCAACACTTACCGCCGCTCGTCAATGGAAATTCGAACCGGCGGTCTATAATGGCAACCCGGTCAAAAGCACTGGGATACTCACTTTTCGATTTACATTGCCGGCAAAAGAAGATGATCAGGAAGAGGGGGGTGCCGTAGTTCGCCGCTCCGAAGGTGTCATCCGTGGAAATGCCATCAACCGCGCGGTGCCGGAATTCCCAGAACAAGCCAAAATTGATGGGATTGAAGGCGATGTCACGCTGAGCATTAAAATCAACGAAGACGGTCAGGTGTACTCAGTTGAAGTACTTTCAGGACCAAAAGTCTTCTGGGACGCCTGCCTCAAAGCCGCCAGCCAGTGGAAATTCAACCCCATCGTAGTTGAAGGCCAGCCAGTGAAAGTGATGGGTCAGTTGACGTTCCGGTTTAAGCTCTAAGGGACTGTAAAAGATTAACTGTCTGTTTTCATTTGGGAGCGCGGGCATCTTGCCCGCATCTTCCGACTTATGGCGGGCGGGACGCCCGCGCTCCCAGGAAATTTCCCCCTCAGCCTCCAGCCCGATACCCTCAGCCCTCAATAAGTTTTACACCCTAAGGACAATGATCAATGAGCGCTCAGTTAGCGATCCGCTGGTTTTTTGTATTCAGCGTGCTGAATCTCACGGTTTGTACGGGGCCTCCGCGTCAGAATGTCACCCCGCCGCCGGTGGTCCCACTCATTCAACGTGGTGCCATCGGTGATTTAGAAAAATCCGCTGGTGCCATCAGTCCTGATGGGCGATGGCTTGCCTATGTAGCGGCCCAGGATGGCGTCCCAAATATTTTTCTTGCCCCTCGCGCTACGCCAGATCAGGCGAAACCAATCACCAATGACCGCCATCGCGGGATCCGCACATTTCTTTTTGCCTGCGACAATCGCCATTTGCTGTATACCCAGGATGTGGACGGCGATGAAAACGACCGGGTGTTTGCCATAGACCTTGAATCTGGCCAGGGACGTGCCCTCACGCCCAAAGGGGCCCGGGCTGAAATAGATAACATCAGTGCCCAGGTGCCGGGTTCGATTTTGGTCAATCTCAATGACCGTGATCCTGGCCATTTCGACCCGGTGCGCATTGATCTTTCCAGTGGGGCCATGGTGCGACTGTTTGAAAACACACAGTTTACTGGCTTTGTCAGCGATGAGAACTTTGTGCTCCGTGTGGCAAGTCAACTGACTGACGCTGGTGGAAAACGCTGGTTTTTGCGTCAGGGCGATACCTGGCAACCGTGGGACGAGGTTTCGCCAGAAGATGTGATTACAACTTCGCTCGGTGGCTTTGCGGCTGACAATTCGACGCTCTACATGGTTGATTCACGTGGACGCAATACAGCGGCGGTGTTTGCCGTCAATCTGAATGACAATACCCGCACGCTCCTGGACGAAGATTCACGTGTTGATTTGGAACTGGGGTTGGTTGATCCAGTCAGCGGACGCCTGCAGGCAATTGCCCACCACTACCTGCAGAGTGAATGGAAGGTGCTTGATGATTCAATTGCCGCAGATTTCAAAACCCTGGGGAAGCTGGCCGATCAGGAGATGTTTTCGGTTGATTCGCGCACGCTGGATGGTCGCACCTGGGTGGTGCGGGTCAAATCAGCTCAAGCATCGGAAAAGACCTACCTTTATGACCGAACCAACCGACGTGCGTCATTATGGTTTGACGGGCAGCCTGGGTTGAAATCGCTTCCGTTGCAGCCTCTGCATACGGCGGAGATTGTCAGCCGTGATAGGTTGACGATGCCAGGCTATTACATCCTTCCGCCTGGAACCGATGCTGACGGCAATGGGATCCCGGTATCTCCGCTGCCAATGGTACTGTGGGTTCACGGTGGTCCCTGGGATCGGGAAGCATATGGATTCAAGGCGATTCATCAGGTGTATGCCAACCGTGGATATGCTGTGTTGTCGGTGAACTATCGGGGCTCGACAGGGTTTGGCAAGGCGTTTGTCAATGCCGGCAATCTCGAATGGGGTGGCAAGATGCAAACCGACTTGCTTGATGCGAAAGCCTGGGCGGTTGCAAAAGGCATTGCCCGTGCGGATCGGGTGGCGATTGTGGGTGGCAGTTATGGCGGATATGCCGTGCTGGCGGCCATGACGATGACTCCAGGCGAATTTGCCTGTGGAATTTCGGTGGCGGGCCCCTCTAGCCTGCTGACGTTGCTGGAAACGATTCCGCCGTATTGGGGACCAACCCGGACGCTCTACACAACTCGCGTTGGCAATCCTGAGACAGAAACCGGGCGGCACTTGCTGGCACAACGTTCGCCGTTACATCACGTCCAGCAGATTCAAGGCCCGTTGTTGATCGGGCAAGGGGCAAACGATCCTCGCGTCAAGCAAAGTGAAGCTGAACAAATTGTTCGGGCGATGCAAGAGAGGCATATTCCGGTGACCTATGTCCTGTTTCCAGACGAAGGCCACGGTTTTGTGCGCACGGAAAATGATACTGCGTTTTCTGCCGTCACAGAGGCTTTTCTTGGTTACTACCTTGGCGGACGCGTTGAGCCGGTCGGCGATGACTTCACCGGCAGCAGCATTACAATCCCAGTCGGCGCTGAACGACTTCCGGAAATTGCACAGGCATTAAAGAAAGCGAAGCGCCAGCCAGTCACTGTAGCTCCTTAATCCACTCCGCCAGGGCCGTTCGGTCTTCGAGAGAAAGACCCGTGACGGCTGGCATCTTTGGTGCTGCGTGAGCCGCCGGGTTTTCAATCAGCCCAATGATATCTTCTTTGGTTCGTGAAATCCCTGCCAGATTAGGCCCAACCGGGCCGCCTCGACCGGTATCTCCGTGACACATCGCACATTTTGCCTTGAAGCTTTCTGGAATCGGCTTTTTCGCGGCTGGTGCAACTGGTGCGCCGCCAATTTCCTTGGGTCTAAACGGCTGCTTTAAAAACTCCTGCCCATCTCGGGCCTGTTTGGCAAATTCTTCGGCATAGGTGGCCCGATCTTCGGATTTGGCCATCAAGGTCAGAATGCCGATAGTCGCCAAAACTGCTGCCGTGCAGCTCATTAAGACCGGGCGTTTCAAGGGGTTGCGTTCTGGACTTCGATCAATAAACGGAAGGAATGTCAGCACGCTGATGAGGGCGCCGGGAATGACCAGCGATCCAACAATGGCCAGTCCTCCCTGAAAATACTTGAGCAATTGAAAGAGCGACAGGAAATACCATTCGGGACGTGCGATATAGGCCGTATTCCCCGGATTGGCTTTCGGCTCAAGCGGTGCCGGTGCCGTCCAGGCCAGCCAGGCAATCACACCAAAAATCACCAGCGCCACAAACGCATCTTTAAAAAGCTGGCCAGGAAAAAAGGTCTCGGTTCGGGCGTTGGCCTGATCTTCGGAAAGATGAAAGGGTCCTGCCGGGCGCGCTTTGCGAAACAGAAACAAATGCAACCCGATGCCGCCAATCGCCAGCGCCGGGAGCAAAAACGCATGCACCATAAAAAAGCGTGACAGCGTCAGCGTCCCAAGCGTCGGCCCGCCCTGGATCACCCGTTTGATGAAATCTCCAAGCAACGGGACTTCACTGGCAATATTGACCGTCACCTGGGTGCCGAAATAGGCTTTCATATCCCACGGGAGCAAATACCCGGTGAGCGAAAAGGCCAGAATAAACTGGAGAAGACCTGCCCCAACCAGCCACACCAGTTCGCGTTTCTTCTTATAAGCTCCCCAAATGATGATCTGCAAAATGTGACACACGACCAGAATCACCATGGCACTGGCCGAGTAGTGGTGGATGCCGCGCAAAAACGCACCGCCGGTCACTTCTTTGCTGATGTATTCGACCGTTCGGTGGGCGTCTTCGGCGCTTGGCACATAGTACATGGTCAAAAACATGCCGGTCAGCAGTTGCAGCAGGAAGACAAACACCAGCGCGCTGCCAAACGTGTAGGCATAACTCGACCCACCCGGAATCGGTTCGTCGAGCGCCTCGCTCATCAAGTGGCGAAAACCGGTCCGTTCATCAATCCAGTCCAGCGCAAAGGTAAGGAGGGGATGGTTCATAAGGATTTGGGGCTGAAGTCAGTAGTTAGTAGTTGATAAGTCAGTAGTCAGTAGTTAGTAGTTGATAAGTCAGTAGTCAGTAGTCAGTAGATAAAACCCGGATCATTGAATCCGTCGAATTCTTGAAAAGAATTGTTCATAACTGACTCAGATAGAATCAAATACACTTAATAGATAATTCAAAAATCCCAACACTTGACTACTGACTACTGACTACTGACTACTGACTACTGACTACACTAATTCTACTTTCTCAGCAATCAAGGCTTTAAAGCGTTTGAAGTCAACTTGAAGCAGGGTGCCGTCGGGGCTTTTGCGCCAGTTGAGTGTATCCAGGCCACGCGCTGAAGCTCCCTGGATTAACTTTCCACTTTTCTCAAAGGAGCTGGCGTGGCACGGGCAGAAAAACTTGGGCGTCTGGCCTTCTGTCTGCCACTGCACTTTACAGCCCAGATGTGGACAGGTGGCGGTCAGCACAGTGAAGGCATCACCCTGTCTGGTCACCCAAATGGCTTCTTCGGTTTGGGAATTGACCCAGCCTTCGCGGGTCACGACCGTGATGGATTTTTGGGTTGGAATTCCGTCTTTGAAGTCATCGAGCGGGCCGACATCAATCCAGTTCCCTTCTTTTCCAGAAGCTGAGGTCTTGAGCGCCTGGGCAACGGCGTATCCATAAATCGTCACGCCCATCACACCAGCAACACCAGCCCCAATCAGGGCAATTGCCAACCCTAAAAAAGTACGGCGCGAGCCATCGACGTCATGCGGAGCGTCTGATTGCGTCATAAGCAGATTTTTTCTAGCCAAGGAATGTATTGAGGTGGGGAGTAGAGTCAGCAGCACTATAGCATTCCAGCAATATCAAATGCTATTTGCTTTAATAACAGACTTCATTTAAGTAGGTGATAAAAAGTCCCTTGACACAAGTCAAAAATCTCTCTCCCAACTCCCGACAGGAAGGGAGATAATTGAGGTGGCAATGTTTCAATTTTTGCTGGTGTGCTCGATAGTATTTCTCCTCGTGGTTTTTCCGGG
>JACQXX010000133.1 GCA_016208495.1 Acidobacteriota bacterium
GGATTTTGAGATCACGCCGGAAAGCGCACCCGTCATCATTGGGATCGGACGCTCGCGCTGGAAAATTGAGAATGAGCACTTCAACATCCAGAAAAACCAGGGGTACGAACTGGAACACAATTACGGCCACGGTCAACGGATACTCTCAATGGTGATGTGCGTGTTGAATTTGCTGGCTTTCACGACCCACAAAGTGATTGAACTCGGCGACCAGCTCTATCAGCGCTGTTGCCTCAAACTGGCCACATATCAGGTCTGGGACGATTTGCGATGCTTGTTCAACCGCTTCGCGTATGAAAGCTGGTCGGCGTTGCTGACCACCTTTTTGGGCGAACCCCTCCTTGATAGTTCATAGGTCGGCCACACCCAGACCGGGGTGACCCTGGACAACGGTCCACTCAAAACCCTTTTTTTCGGCGTTGAGCCATCCCTCAACACTCAATTGAAACTCTCTGGCCTGCTGTTTCCAAATTCAAGGCAGGTTCACTTGTGGTCTGTCGGTTGGATGTGACAAACCAGCCTGACCGACAAAGATCGGGTCTACCCCGCCTGCTCGCCGGGAATTCCTGATCCCAGATTGAGCTTGAACAATTGGACCTGGAAAAGCTCGATCACATCGGCGAGGCCGTTTATGCCACAGGCAAATGGACCATCAAAGACATTGTTCAGCACCTGATTGATGCCGAACGTGTCATGGCCTATCGGGCCTTGCGAATTGGTCGAAATGACCAAACTGCACTTCCAGGATTTGATCAGGACCTGCTGGCAGCCAACGTCAATACCAGAAGGCGAAGTCTGAACCACCTTCTGGACGAGTTAACGTTCCTGCGACAAACAACCGTGCAGTTGTTTGAATCCTTTGATGAGGCGGCACTCCACCGATATACCGTCATCAACGGCAATCAAATGTCAGCGCTGGCGTATGGGTTTGCAATTCCGGGCCATCAAAAATATCACCTGACACTCATTGAGGAAAAATATTTGCCCCTCCTCACCAGCCAGGAGTTGTTGTAAGTACCTTACCGAAAGTTTCCAGACATTTTAACCACGGAAAACACGAGAAACACGGAAAAAAATCAACCACTTACCCAATCCAATATCTCAGAAAACTTATGACAAGGTACTTAATACCATTTTGGAATCAGCCTATCGCATTACGGAAGAGCTAAGTCATTGAAGGAATTGTATTTCCCTGAACCCTGAACCCTGAACCCTGAACCCTGAACCCAAAATGGTATAAACACACCGGAGCCCCTATGAAACCAAGGATGTACCTGCGTCAACTGGCCGTTTCAGTTCTCGCACTTGCCCTGCTGACCACAACGAAGCCACCTGGAGGCGAAGCCCTTGCCGAGGAACCAAAGATTGAACTCAAAAAACTCCCTCCGGTTCACTGGACACGGTCCCGAAAAATTGACGTGAAACACCTGGCGATCAATGTGCAGTTTGATTGGGTCAAAAAGCAGGTTTTTGGAACAACGGCAGTTACCTTCGCACCCGTTGATTCAACCAGCACCATTCCACTTGATGCGGCGTTTTTCACCATCAATTCAATTACGACGCAAGATGGGGAACCCTTGAAATTTAAATATGATGGTGGCGATCAAGATGATAACCTGAAGATCACGCTTGATCGGGTGTATCAAGCTGGTGAAGAGGCGACCGTCGTCGTCAATTACCAAACCAACTGGGTCAATCTGACCGACCCAAATAACCTCAGCGGGAGCACCGGGAAAGGGATTCGCTTCTTTGAACCAACCTCAACTGACCGAACCCGCCCGCGAGAAATCTGGTCAATGGGCGAACCTGAAGGAAACCGCTCCTGGTTTCCTGGCTTTGATTCACCCAATGATTTTCGGACCACCGAATTGAGAGCGACGGTGGACAAAAAGTTGACGGTTATTTCAAACGGCAGGCTGGTGGCAACCAGAGACAACCCCGACGGCACACACACGTTTCATTGGAAAGCAGACACCCCATATGCCAATCACCTGACCTCTTTTGTCGTCGGGGAGTATGTGGATGTTCAACAAACTGTTGATGATATCGAACTGCACACATTTGGCTATCCCAATGAAACAGAAGCTGTTGCAGCCACGGTGGTTCGACTGCCAGAGATGGTCAAATTCTATTCTGAAGTAACCGGAGTCAAGTATCCATACCCACGTTACTCACAAGTTTCAGTTCAGGATATTCCCTGGGGGCTGGGAAATAACCTGGTGGCGATCCAAAGCGAAAATATGATTGATGACGCACGGACGCACGCCGACTTTTTCTACCTCTGGGATGGGTTAGAAGCTGAAACCCTTGCATCTCAATGGTTTGGTAATTCCGTGACCTGCCGTGACTGGAGCCATATCTGGCTCAATCGAGGCTTTGCGCATTATTTTGACGGACTGTTTAACGAACACAAAAACGGACGTGAAGAGTTTCTGCTCTGGCAGCTCTCCAGCGACCAGAACACCTATCTGGGCGACTGGAATGCCGGCTATCGCCACCCAATTGTCACCCGAAACTATGCCGACACGGCAGGATTTACCGCTGACAATTATGCGTATTCACGCGCTGCCGCCGTGTTGCATATGTTGCGCAAACAGTTGGGAGAAGAAAAATGGCGGAAGGCGATCACCCACTATCTAAAATCAAACACCAACCAGCCAGTCACCACCGAAGATTTTCGCAAAGCAGTCGAAGCAACCTCTGGCCAGCCGCTGGACTGGTTCTTCGATCAGTGGTTGTACAAAATGGGGCATCCGATTTTTGAAATCACCCAAACCTACGACGAAGCCAAAAAACAACTGGTGCTTTCAGTCCGGCAGACACAGAAACTTGACCCGCAGGATCAATATCCACAGGTCGAGTTTTTTGAAGGCACCGTTGAAATCGAAATTGATGGACGTATCGAACCGGTCTGGCTGGAACCCAAAGCCGAAAACACCTTTTCTTTTGCTTCGTCAGAACCACCGAAACTCGTCAATTTTGATTATGAAAGCACCTGGATCAAAGAGATCAAGTTTGAAAAATCACTTGATGAATTGCTGTATCAATTGCAGCACGATACCGATATTCTCGGCAAACGGTGGGCAATGAGTGAACTGGTCACCCGTGCGACCAGCCCCACCGCTTCGGTTGAAGAAAAAACGAGGATTTACACCGGGTTGCGAGCGACGATTCAGAGCAATTCCTACTGGCGGTTGCGACTGGTGGCACTGGTACAACTCCAAAATTTACTGGCACCGGCACCCAGCACGACACCCGCGAAACTGGATGATGAAACCATCACCATGCTGCTCAAGGTCATCACCACTGAAACGTCGTGGAATCGTGCCGCCGCCATCACCTTTCTCGGTCTGACCCAGGATCCAAAGCACGCCGACATCTATTTGAATGCCCTCACCGACGTGAGTGACCGGGTTATCAGTGCGGCGGCGACAGCGCTTGGCAGGAGTAAAAGCCCCAGAGCGTTTGAAGCGCTCGCCAGACTGGTCAACAAACCATCGTGGAAAAACCAGAGCCTGATGAGTGCCTTAACCGGCCTCAAACAACTTGGCGACCCACGCGGCTTTGAGATTGCGTTCAAAGCACTGGCCGATCCGAATTTACTCCGATGGCGGCTCCCTACGCCTCCGGTTTGGGATTATCGAATTATTGCGGCAGACACCATTGCCGCGTTGGGCAAAAGCGAAGCCGCCTTTCCGTTGATTTTTGAGCGCTTCAAAAAATCAGTGGACGAAAATGACCTCAATGGCATGTTCAACAATGTTTTGCTCCTGATCAAACTCGCGGATCCGCGTGGTCAGCAGGCGTTTGAATTGCTCAAGGTAAAATTCAAGGACACTCCGGATACCCTGACCACAGTTGGCACCTATGAAACGCAGTTCACCGAAGCTCTGAAAAAATCATAAATCTATCAACTCCAGCCATTCTCCACTTTTTATCTGGTTGCGGAAAAGTCAATTTTCGCCCGGATGGGCAAGAGTTCATCACCCGGCGGTCGTGATGCGTTGAGCGTGATCGCCGGGTTGTTGTTGCTGGGGATTTGACCAGGCATGTCAGATTGAACTCCGATGGCTGGTTTTCTCTTTCGTCTTGCCGACCTTAAAATTTTGCCTTGTACAGAGGAAATGAACAATCCAATTTTTCACAATACTGGGATTGGACCATCTTGTATAGGTTAGCGAACGATTACCACCGCGTTGAGTTCCTCCTGGAGATTTGCCGCAGTCCCAGTTACGCGAATGGTAAATTGTTGTTTGGGGGTATTTGGTAAGGTGCGCACTGTCATCCGAGTTGATTGCCCTGGCTTAATTCCATTTCTACCAAAATCCACCCCGACATTCAGATTTGGCGGGCTGACTTCTGCTTTCAACTGGATTGGATACTTCAAACCGCCCTTCTGAATAGATTGAATGATAAATTCAGTTGACTGACCGGCTTCGATTTCACGTTTTTCCGGATCCAGAACCAGTTGAAAACTACCCTGAGGAATAATGATAATCTTCCCTCCGACTGAGTTGACTTGCTCGCTGGCATTGATCCCGCTGATGTGAAGAAAATATGTACCCGGTGGAGTTTTGGGATGGGGGGCAATTGTAAAATTTGTCTGTTCCCCTGGATTGAGAGTTGTATTTCCAAACTGTGTTGGAGGACTTAAATCGGTCCACATGGGATTGGAACAGTCAAAAACCGTTGGTTTATGCCGCTAACTGAGCAAGTCGTTTGACTTCGGCATCAACCTCTGGGGTAAAGTAAATTTCCGAGAGCTGGTACTTCCAGGGACCATTCACCTGAA
>JACQXX010000134.1 GCA_016208495.1 Acidobacteriota bacterium
TCAGGTGAATGGTCCCTGGAAGTACCAGCTCTCGGAAATTTACTTTACCCCAGAGGTTGATGCCGAAGTCAAACGACTTGCTCAGTTAGCGGCATAAACCAACGGTTTTTGACTGTTCCAATCCCATGTGGACCGATTTAGGAAAAGTGCTCGAAATGAATGACCAGCGGGTTGAAATTGTCGGCATTTGTGAAGCCTCCGCCCCATTTGCCACATTTCCAGTGATGTTTGCCCGGTATAGCGAAGCCGTGACCTTTGTTGGCCGCGAGCGCAACACGCTGTCCTATGTTCTGGTGAAAGCACAGCCTCAGGTTTCAATTCGTGATTTAAGCCAGCGCATTCAGAAGACGTTTCCGGACCTGAAAGCCATGTCAGGCGAAGAGTTCGAATGGGCGACCATTTTTTACTACATTCGCAACACTGGGATTCCCGTCAATTTTGGCATCACCGTCACAATCGCGCTTCTGGTCGGAATGGTTGTGGCCGGACAAACCTTTTATATCTTCACCATTGAAAACCTCAAGCAATTTGGGGCACTGAAAGCGATTGGTGTCACCAATTACCGGCTGGTCGGCATGATTTTACTCCAGGCCCTGGTCGTTGGCAGTATTGGGTATGCCCTGGGTATTGCCCTGTGTGCCGCATTTTTTGATTTGACCCGTGACGTCGCGATCCAGCTCCGGGGTTTTATTTTGCTCTGGCAGATTTCAGTGGCTACTGCTGGCGTGGTGCTGGTGATTGTGTTGCTTGCCAGTCTGTTAAGCATCCGCCGGGTACTGGTTTTAGAGCCGGCGATTGTCTTTCGAGGGTAATTCAAATCCGGGTTCCGGGTTTTCAGAAGGGATGAGGGATGAGGGATGAGGGATGAAAGAAATCACTCTGTCATCCTGTCAGTGTGTCACCTTGTCATCCGCTCTGGGTTCCGGGTTTTGAAAAGACATAAAGGACGAAAAGGGCGAAAAGGACGAAAGTAAAGAATTCGAAAACCCTGAACCCTGAACCCCGAACCCTGAACCCTGAACCCTGAACCCTGAACCCTGAACCCTGATCGGTATCATTATGACAAACAACCCATCATCAATTGCCGTGTCGTGCCAGCAAGTGACCAAAGCTTTTGGCCAGGGCGAGTCTCAAACCATGGCCCTGCGTGGTGTTGACCTGGAAATCCAGTTTGGTCACATTATGACAAACAACCCATCATCAATTGCCGTGTCGTGCCAGCAAGTGACCAAAGCTTTTGGCCAGGGCGAGTCTCAAACCATGGCCCTGCGTGGTGTTGACCTGGAAATCCAGTTTGGTCAAATGTCGTTTCTTGTCGGGGAAAGCGGATCAGGCAAAACCACATTAATTTCCGTGATTGCCGGTTTGCTCGATGCCACCCAGGGCGAAATCACGGTACTTGGGCAAAATCTGACTCGCCTTTCGGGCAACCAGCAGGTTTTATTTCGCCGCCGGAATCTGGGTTTTGTCTTTCAGCAATTCAACCTGTTGCCATCGTTGACCGCTGCCGAAAACGTCGCGGTTCCACTCTTTGCTGCCGGAGTTGCCTATCAACCAGCGCTGGAACGAGCGGAAAAGCTCCTGGGCCAGCTTGGGATGGATCACCGCAAAAACAATCTGCCGTCGCAGCTTTCCGGCGGTCAACAACAACGAGTGGCACTGGCCAGGGCGTTGATTCACGAACCACGGTTGATTGTGTGTGACGAACCAACCTCCGCGCTTGATGCCGCCACTGGACGAACCGTGATGGAGCTCCTGGCTGGATTTGCGGTTCGGCCTGACCGGGCGGTAATTGTGGTGACGCACGACAGCCGGATTTTCGATTTTGCCGATACGATTGCCCATATGAATGACGGCCAGATTACGCAGCTTGAAACCAAAACCATTTAGGGTTCCGGGTTCCGGGTTCCGGGTTCCGGGTTCCGGGTTCCGGGTTCCGGGTTCCGGGTTCCGGGTTCCGGGTTTTCGATTTTATGTCCTTTGTATCCTTTATGTCTTCTCTCGACCCTGCCCCAAAACGAGGATTTATGAAAAAAACGTTGCCTGCTATTGCTTTAATTGCACTGATTTATGCCACGGTTTCAGTGGTCAATTCCCGGCCCAAACGTGTTTCACTTCCTCCGCCAGCAGAGCCGCCCAGGACCAGTTTTGCCGTTTCGGTGGCGGGGGTTGGGCTGGTTGAAGCCAGTTCGGAAAACATCTCGATCAGTACGCCGGTTTCAGGGCTGGTCACGCGAGTTGCGGTGAAAGTCGGGGATTTTGTCAAAGCTGGGGCCCCGTTATTTTCCCTTGATGACCGGGATTTACAGGCCGAATTAATGGTTCGGAAAGCCGCACTTGAAGTCGCCCGGCAAAAGTTGAAGCGATTGGAAGAATCTCCGCGCCCGGAAGAAATCCCACCTGCCGAGGCACGTGTCCGCGAAGCCGAATCAGCGCTCGGAGATGCCAAAATCCAGCTTCAGTTGATTGAAAGCGTGACCGACAAACGGGCGATTCGTGACGAAGACCTGCAGCGGCGGCGATTTGCGGTTCAGGCGGCCCAGGCTCGACTGGAGCAGGAACAAACCAAACTGGCGTTGCTCAAATCCGGATCCTGGAAGCCCGATCTCGAAGTTGCCCGTTCTGAAGTCCAGCAAGCTGAGGCCCAGGTCAAACGGATCCAAACCGACATCAACCGGTTGACTGTCCAGGCACTGGCCGATGGGCGAATCCTGCAGTGCAATGTGCGACCTGGCGAATACGCCCAGAGTGGCCAGCTCCCGAAACCGTTGATGGTCGTGGGCGATGTCGGAACCCTGCACATCCGCACCGATGTGGATGAAAACGATGCCGCGAAAGTCAAGGCTGGGGCCCAGGCGTACGCTTACCTGCGTGGCAAAACCGACCGTCAAATTCCACTTGAATTTGTTCGGTTCGAGCCGTTTGTGATTCCCAAAAAATCACTCACGGGCGATAGCACCGAACGGGTTGACACACGGGTGTTGCAGGTCGTCTATCGAGTGGTTGACCAGTCAGCCCCGATCTTTGTCGGCCAGCAGATGGATGTGTTTATTGATGGAAGCAGTAAACCATAGGGTTCCGGGGTCTTTAAGGGATGAGGGATGAAACCAAGGGATGAAAAAAATCACCTTGTCACCTTGTCACCTTGTCACCTTGTCATTTTGTCCGGGCTCCGGGTTTTCGAGATAATCCTTCTTTTGTCTTTTTTCTTTTCAAAGAGGTCCTGTATGAACCACAAACTGGCAGCGCTCGTGGCAATTGCACTCTTGAGTGGCGGCTGTGCCATCCCGCCCAAACGGGTCAAAATCGAAGTTGAACCGCCCGCTCAATGGAGTGCGGCTTCACCTCAAACGCCACTAGAGACCGCAGAGTTAAAGACCTGGTGGAAGACTTTTCAGGATCCAACGTTGGACTCGCTGGTTGAACGAGCGCTCACTTCAAATTTTGACCTGAAACTGGCGGCGGCACGGATTCGTGAAGCCCGCGGTGTCCGTGGTGTCACCGCGGCAACCCGGTATCCAGCCATCAATCAAACCGATTCGTTCCAGCGGGTTCGCGGAGGCTTTGCCCAGGGAGTGACGCGAGTTGGTTCATCTGGTGGCGGAACGCTGGTGACGCCATTTGAAACCAACAACTTTCAGATTGGGTTTGATGCGACCTGGGAAATTGATGTCTTTGGTGGTGTTCGAAATTCAGTCAACGCGGCCCAGGCCGAAGTCAACGTGGCGATTGAAAGCCAGCGCGATGTGCTGGTATCGCTTTTGGGCGAACTGGCCCGGACCTATGTTGAGTTGCGTGGTCTTCAGCGCCGGGTGGCTGTGGTTCAGAAAAACATTGCCGTTCAACAGGAAACTGTTCATTTGACGAAAGTTCGTTCACAGGCTGGCCTGGCGACGGAACTCGATGTTTCGCGAGCTGAAGCCCAACTGGCCACCACCGAAGCCATCCTGCCCCAATTAGAGGCCACCCTGGCACAGGCTATTCACCGGTTGGGAGTGCTCACCGGTCAAACGCCAGGAACGCTGATCGCCGAACTCACCCCAGTTGAGCCCATACCGTCGAGACCGCCTTCAGTGCCAGTTGGATTGCCAGCCGATTTGCTGCGTCGGCGCCCAGATATTCGACGGGCAGAAGCTCAAATTGTGGCGGCCACCGCCAGACTTCAAGTTGCCCAGGCCGAACGCTTTCCAAAATTTTCATTAACCGGGTCCTTTGGCCGTCAGGCCACGTCGGTCAGTGGGTTTACGCTTGGCGCCGGGAATTTCTTTGCGATTGGTCCTGGCATCCGGTTGCCGATTTTTACCGGGGGGCGAATCAAATCCAATATCGAAGTTCAAGACGCCCGCCTCGAACAATGTGCCCTTCAATATCAGCAAACCTTGTTGACGGCGCTGGAAGAAACTGAAAACGCACTGGTGGCCTATGCCCACGAAGAAGCCCGCCGTCAAAAACTGGTAGCCGCCGTCAAATCAAGCCAGCAAGCGGTTGAATTTGCCAATGAGCTGTATTTGCGTGGCCTCTCTGATTTTCTTTCTGTCTTGTCGGCTCAGCAAACCCAGTATGCCGCCGAAGATGAACTTGCCCAGAGTGAAACGAGCACGGTTGAATCCGCTGTCCGGCTCTATAAAGCACTTGGGGGCGGATGGTGATGAAAAGCATTGGGCTTGGGGCTGAAGACTCGCAAGCTCGGAGCAAAGGAAGGGATGAGGGATGAAGGATGAGGGATGAAAGAAACCCAATTCTTCAGCCCGCCTTCTTCAACCCCCGGTTTCTTCGGCCCCGGTTTGAGGGCCATAAGCGCCAGGATAAGGGAACAGAGCCCGATCTGGACAAGGGGACAAGGGGACAAGGAGAAAAAACATTCTCCCGCTCCCACCCGGAGGTCCTCAAGCTCATTCCACTTGTCAGATAGTCTCCGTGCCTCTGTGGCGCATTACCTCCTTGTCACCCACAGACTCAACTTTCCTTATCCTGGCGCTTATGCCTCCCTTCAATTGCTCTGAGCCTGATATCTCCCGTCCTCATTTCGACATTTGTGAACGCGTTCACAACAAGTTAAAATATTGAAAATAAATATTTTAAGTAGTCCTATATAGTTTGGTTGATATATTTTTCCGTTCACTTTAAGATCGAGTTTTTCTACTTTCAGGCAGCAACTCTCTCGTTTTCAATTTACAGCTCACACCTTCCTCCCCTTCAAACTTGCCGTTTTTTTCATTGAATAAAATGGAAAAATGAACGATTCTCCTGAAGATTCCTTGCCGATGAGATCTAAATTCCCCAAGATGGCCGTACTGGCCAGCTTTCCAACTCCTTCTCTACTCAATCAAAACCAAATGAAACACCCGGTGGTGATTGAATCACCCCCTTGCTTCGGACGAAGCGTCTGAATTGTTGTTAACTGTACCTTTTCAAGGAGGATCCCTTTGTGAAAACCCGCAAAACATCACTATTTGCCGTGCTGTTTCTGGTTCTTTCCGCGTTCAATTTTAGTCCCTCTGTCACAAAACCATTTGAAACTGTTGTCAATGCTCAATCAGCAACTGTTCCCGCAGAGATCATTTTTGCAACCACGTCCACCAATTCGTTAATCAGTTTTTCAACTTCAGCACCAACCTCACTTTTATCCAGCGTTGCGATTTCAGGATTAGCCGACGGTGAGCGTTTTGTCGGAATTGATTTTCGCCCGGCGACCGGCCAGCTTTATGGGGTAACCACTGCCAGCCGGATGTACACAATTAACCCCGGAACGGGTGCCGCAATGGCCGTTGGATCAGCCGCTTTCACGCCCGCCGCCAACGGTGGCAACTTTGGATTTGACTTTAACCCAGTCCCAGACCGAATTCGGTTTGTTTCCGACGCTGAGCAAAACTTGCGGCTCAATCCAAATACCGGCGGAGTTGCCGGAACCGATACCAACCTGGTCTTTGCCCAGGGTGATGCCAGTGCTGGGGCAAATCCTTCCGTTGCAGGTGTGGCCTATACCAATAACTTTGCTGGAACACCTCAAACCACGCTGTATGGAATTGACACCGGTCTGGACATTGTGGTGCGCCAGGGTGATTTTACCGGAGCGCCGATATCCCCGAACTCCGGCCAGTTGTTCACGGCTGGTCCGCTCGGTGTGAATGCCACCGGTCGGGTTGGGTTCGACATCGCGAGTGCCGATGGTCGCGCCTTTGCCACATTGAATGTGGATGGGGACCCAGGGTCAAGCCTCTTTCAGATTAACCTGATCAATGGCCGCGCCTCGTTCCTTGGCTTTGTCGGCAACCAGGTGGTGGTTGAATCAATGTCAATTGCGCCACACCCGACTGTTTTTGGCCTGACGGAAAATAATGCGCTGGTAACTTTTGATGGCACCAACCCGGGTCCAGTTCTGAGCCGCGTTCAGATTTTCGGCATCCAGGCTGGCGAAGCCGTTTTGGGCATTGATTTCCGACCCGCAACTGGTCAGTTGTATGCCCTTGGCAGTTCCAACCGGATCTACACCATTGATACTCGAACCGGTGAAGCCAAGGCGGTTGGAACCACACCGTTTACGCCAGTCCTGGCCGGCACCTCTTTTGGATTTGACTTTAACCCGGTTCCTGACCGCATCCGGGTGACCTCCAACACCGCCCAAAACCTGCGCCTGCACCCAGATACCGGGGCAGTTGCCGCAACGGACGGAACCCTTGCCTTTGCCGCGGCGGATCGCAACGCGGGCGTGACGCCCTCCGTGGTCGGTTCGGCCTATACCAACAGCGTCAACCTGGCCACCACGACCACGTTGTATGACATTGACTTCAACCTGGACAGCCTCTTGATTCAGAACCCACCCAATGATGGTGTTCTCAACACAGTGGGCCGACTCAACGTCAATGCCACATCAGCCGTTGGATTTGATATTTCTTCGATTGATGGATCAGCACTGGCTTCAATCACGCCGGAAGGCGCGGCGTTCACCAATTTGTACCGTGTCAGTCTGGTCTCAGGTCAGGCGACGCTGGTCGGTCGAATTGGCGACCGTATCCGGGATGTGGCGATTGATCTGAATCAGGCCCGACTGGCCATCAACCAGTCCGCTGATAAGACCACGATCAAACCGGGTGAAACCCTGACCCTGACGATTACCGTCAACAATTTCGGCCCGGATGTCGCCACCAACGTCGTGGTGAGAAATCCACTCTCAGCCATGCTGGTTTCGGTTGATTCAGCCGTCGCCAGTCAGGGAACGGCGACCATGGCCACTGCGGATAATGTGATCACCGTCACCGGCAACCTGGGCTCAATCCCAGCCGGTGGTTCGGCTACGGTAACGCTGATGGTGAAAGCCAATGCCGGCGCCACAGGCCAAATCGCCAACACCGTCACGGTGCTCACGGGAAGCGGTGACCTCAACCGAGGAAGCAACACGTCCGTGCTGAACCTGACCATTTCACAATAGTCAGGTCAGATTTCAACCAGAACAGTGTTCTGATGTTTTGTGAGGGCAATCCCACCAGGGATTGCCCTTTTTCTTTTGGAAGCGAAACCATTTCTCCTGACCGGAATAAACCCTGGCTGACACTGATTTCCGAAGCTTTCCTGTTTAATTTCAATCTATTCAAAATGGAGCATTCTCTCATGCGGAAATTTGTGTTTGTGTTTTTCAGTATCGTGATGTTTGGAACCTTGGTATGGCATCCGTCGGAACGCCTTTCAGCCCAGCAAAATACGGCCAGCGCCAATCGCACGACGCCGGTTGAAGTTGGTCGGAAAGCCCCGGATTTTTCACTCCAGGATCAGGATGGACAAACGGTCAAGCTTTCTGCCCTGCGGGGGAAATCCCCAGTGGTGCTGGTGTTTTATCGTGGCTCCTGGTGCCCGTTTTGTGTTCGGCAATTGACCGAACTGGGATCACTTGCCCAATCCGGGGAAAATGTGCGCGTGCTGGCCATCAGCGTTGATCCAGTCGAAGAAAACAAAAAACTGGCCCAAACACTGGCCGCCAAATCTGGCGGGAATCTCACGTTCTCAATTTTGTCTGACCCAGGCCATCAGGTGATTGATCGCTTTGGACTGCACGACCCGGCCTATGACGGCAAGCGGTTTGATGGGATTCCGCACCCGGCGGTGTATGTTCTCGACAAGGCTGGAAAAGTAACCTGGGCTCGGGTGGAGCAGGATTACAAAGTACGACCCACCGTTTCAGAAGTCCGGGCAGCACTCGATTTGGTCAAAAAATAATCCAGCCCAGAGGTGACAATCAGGTGGTGCCGTTTCGATCAAAAACATTGAGTCAACGTGCATAAAAAGGTTATAACCTGAGGTCGAATCCACATCCTGGAAGGTTCACGACCAGCACGTCCAGTCACCACGTCGTCACCCATTCACCTGCAAAATTTCTTGCCGCTGATGCTGGCCTGAAGGGAAGTTCTTCCTTGATTGGAACCAACTTCCCTTTTTTCTTTTGTTTCCATTGTGAATGCAACGGCCTGGGTTATAGTTTTTCAGATAAATATTTCCGTGGTGTTTTCGATGATCATCGTTCAGAAACTATTGAAAAATTTGGATTTCTTTTTCGTGTCGTTCGTGTGTTTCGTGGTTTCTTCATCTGAAATTCTATACTTCCTGGCTTGCGAATTTTTGTCCTTTTCCTGCCCTGCTCTTGAAAATCTAATCTGAAAGCGGTGTCAAGCCACCGCACTCCGAAATTTTCGGCGGTACCAGATGCATGCTTGACTTCAGCCGTGTTAGGCTGTAAGTACATTCACCGCTTGCAGTTTGCTTCGGTCAAGCCCTAATCGAAGGCAACACTCGGGCTCACTCCACATTCCGACTCACGACTTCACACTTTCACCTCTTTTGGACCATTGCTGGCTGGACTGTCTGGTCAAGGTTCATTCAACCACTTTTTCACCTGATACCTTTATGAAACACCTCAGCGGACTTGATGCAACGTTCCTCTATCTTGAAACTCCGGAAACCCCGATGCACGTCGGGAGCATGCATTTATATGACCTCCCCGAAGGCTTTGACGGTGATTTCTATGAAGAAGTGAAAAAACACGTCTCCAGGCGCATGCACCTGGCGCCGGTGTTTCATCGCAAACTGGCGTTGATGCCGTTTGAACTGGCCAATCCCGTCTGGGTCGAGGATGACGACGTGGACCTGGATTACCACATCCGGCGGATTATGCTTCCCAAACCGGGAACCATCGAACAACTTGAAGCCTACGTTGGCCGACTCCACTCCAGCCTGCTCGACCGAAGCCGCCCACTCTGGGAGTTTTATGTCATTGAAGGGTTACAGTCAGGTCAGGTCGGGTTTTATTCCAAAGTTCACCACGCGGCGATTGATGGTCAGGCCGGGGTTGCCTTCGCCAGTGCGGTACTGGATATCTCGCCCGTCCCACGCGAAGTCAAACAACCGGTCCGGCGGCGTGGGATTCAATATCAGCTTGGCGTGGCCGAACTCATCCAGGCGGCGTTGACCAACGTTGTTGCGCAATATGCCAAACTGATCTGGTACCTTCCAAAAACAGCCAAAACCCTTGGCAGTGCTTTGATTCCGGAAAAAGATTCCTCCGGGAGACGTCGTTTTTCCTGGCCGAAGAACCTTTCACTCGGTCCTCGAACACTTTTTAATGTCTCAATTACCAATCAGCGCACTTTTGGGTCAGTTTCAATTCCGCTCGACGAAGCCAAACAAATCGCCAAAGCGGTCAACGTCACGATCAATGATGTGGTTTTAGGATTGTGCAGCGGTGCCATGCGGCGCTATTTGGAAGAAAGCGGATACGATGGAGTTCCCAAAAAGCCGATGGTGGCCGCCGTTCCCGTGTCGCTTCGCGAGGCTGGAAACACTGAGCAAAATACACAGGCCACAATGATGCTCTGTAGCCTTGCTTCCAATATTAAAGATCCCATCGAACGACTCAAAGCCATTAAATCTTCAACCAGCGCGGCCAAAGAATCCATCAACAACTTCAAAGCGGTGATTCCGACTGATTTTCCATCATTTGGCGCTCCCTGGCTGATGAGCGGCCTGGCCTCGCTCTATGGCCGGTCAAAGATTGCCGACAATTTACCTCCCATTGCCAACGTCGCTATTTCAAATGTGCCGGGTCCACCGGTACCGCTGTACCTGGCGGGCGCCAGAATGCGGACTTACTATCCGGTTTCAATCATCATGCACGGCATGGCGCTCAACATCACGGTGGAAAGCTATCAAGGTTCGCTTGATTTCGGCCTGACCGCCTGCCGCCGGGCCATTCCAGACGTCAAAGATCTGGCCAACTATATCGCTGACGCCCATCAGGAACTCAAAACCAAAGTAACGGCCTATGTGGCTGAAATGGCCGCCAAAGAAGCCGCCCGTGCGCTTCCACCAGCCACCGCCGAAGACGAAGCCAAAGATATCATCCGTCCACGCCGGGGCCGCCGACCTCAAACAAAAGCCGTCAACATCGAAATCACCACGCCACGAACGGTCCCCATCGAAGTCGAGAACGTGAAAGTCGAAACGAAACCCAAACGTGGTCGCCGCCCAAAAGCAATTCCAGCCGAGGTCATCGCGACTGAAGCTGAACCAGCAACCGTCACCAGCATCCGAACCCGCAGACAACGCAAAACCAGTTGAGCTGGAATCACACCAGATACCTGAGTTTGCGCTGAAAATCGTTCGCCTGCCAGAAAACTTCCAACCAGCATTCTGAACTGTATGCCGCAGCAGACCGTCCAGCCAGGGAAATCCTGACCTTTGTTGAAGAGAATAAGGACTTGATCGTGTATGGCAAACCAGACAGGCTCATCCGAACCAGAAGGACACGGACCAGTAAACAGTACTTCACGCCGAAAATATGCGTACAAACCGCCTTCCCCAATCCTGACCGCATTGGAAATCCGCGCCTCGTGGGAACTTGGCGCCTGGTTGATGTCGCTCCCGCTTCTGAGGAGCGCGCCCAAAGGTGATGGCCACCCGGTGCTGGTCTTTCCCGGACTCGCCGCCAGTGATTTTTCAACCATCCCGTTACGCCAGTTTTTGAAAGGAATCGGATACACACCCTATCCCTGGAATTTTGGCCGAAACCTTGGCCCTCGCCCCGGAGTCCTGCGCGGCTGTGCCGAACACGTGAAAGAGTTGCGCGAAAAACACGGCCAGAATGTCAGCTTGATCGGTTGGAGCCTGGGTGGCCTCTATGCCCGTGAAGTGGCCAAGATCGCTCCGGAACACGTCAGATATGTTATTACCCTGGGAACACCGTTCACAGGTCACCCAAAGGCCAACCACGCGTGGCGTTTTTTTGAATTCGCCAGTGGATTAAAAGTCGGAGATCCCAAACTTCACGAACCGCTCCGGCACTCGCCTCCCGTTCCCACAACCTCGATTTATAGCCGTTCGGATGGGGTCGTCTCCTGGAAATGTTCCCTCGAAACAGAATCCCCACTCACCGAAAATATCGAAGTCATCGCCAGCCACCTGGGGATGGGGGTGAATCCGGCAACCCTGTTTGCCATTGCCGACCGGCTCTCCCAACCCGAAGGACAATGGAAAAAATTTGAACGGTACGGCATTCGCAAACTTTTCTACCCCGAACCCCGATACTACCGACACTGAGGGCAGCGAAGGAGCGAAATAGCGAGTCGCGAGTCGTCAATCCAGTGAAATTTGTGAACGCGTTCACAACTGGTTAAGAGATAGAAAGCAAATGCTTTAAGTGGTCCTAGCCAGTTTTGTTGATCTTTTGTCTTACGCCTCGCGCCTCGCGACTTACGCCTCGCTTTGGACTTTCAATTTTCAGGTTTATTACAAAAGAAAGTCAGGAATGAAACCTGACCGACGATTGTGGGGCATTGCTTCCTGACAGGGCGAGGCAGAGTTGAGTTGATTCTCACAACTGGCCAAAGAATGGATATAGGCTTCGTACAAATTATGGTTATGACCGAAGTATGAAAGGTCAGTGTCGGCCCATCCGATTGAGACGGATGACTGCGAACCCAAACTTCCGAATTATTTCCTCTTTTTCAGGCCAGAACTGACTTTTTCACTGTAATCATGGCATTCGGGTCTATCCAGTTTCTTCAAGTTGTGAGAAACTAGACTGCTTCACACAAACTGCGGTTTGCTTCCCATCGAATCGGCCAAACAACGGATAACTTGAGGCAACTTTTTGGTTACATGGTTTTAATCTGAGGGTGAAATACTGGTCTATCTTTGCGCAGTTAATTACACCCTCGAATTGCATCCCTTGCTGGGGATTATAACAACAACAAAAGAAAGGAAGAACATTATGGATATGAATATAACTACTCCCATTGAAGGGATTGATCGGTTTTTTTCATTGGCGAAAAAAAATTATCCAAAGGCATTTGCTGACGACGCTGAAAATGTGTGGCAACTGGTGGAAGCATTCCCCATCTCCGGGTGTAATCCCGCTTATGAATGTGACCTGGTTCTGCAGGAATACCGGTCCACGGAACGCCGGTCCTATACCTACTGGTCATGCAAAATTGACATTTCAGAGCTTTCAACCACTCCTGAACGACGGCACTGAGTAACACATGCTGAACCTGGAGGCCACGCCCGATGCACCGTGACTCCAGGTTCGCCAGAGTTTTCCCCTACGCCTCCCCTCGATAAATAATTCTTCCCACTCCTGAAGTAAAACTCCCCACTTTTTCTGTTGTTTCTTTGTGATGAAAGAAGCGAATGCACCTGTACCGGCGCCGCCTTAATATTATTCAGGTTAACAAGTCATTTCTTTTCAATATCTTTCTTCATGTATTCATCAACCAGTCAATAATACACTTGAATTTTCTGGTCAGGGAACGAAACTTGCCTCCGGATGGACCATTGCGTCCCGGCGCTTCTTTTCTTCATTTCAGGTCTTTTACTTTTTTAAACCCAGAGATCATCCTATGACAGCACCATCGAACCTTCAGTCCCAAATCAATTCCCTCCTTGCCAATCAAGTCGAATATCCAGCACCGCCATCAGTCAGACACTTTGTGCATCGGCCAGTGACTGACTCTGATTACCAGTATTCAATCACGCATCCTGAGCAATTCTGGGCGGACGAAGCTGCAAAATTTATCTGGACCCGACCATATGACCAGGTTTTTCAATCGGACGGCGTCCATCACCAGTGGTTTGTCGGTGGTAAAACCAACATTACCCTCAATGCCCTGGACCGGCATGCCGGTTCGACCCACTGCAACCGGGTGGCGTTTATCTGGCTGGGCGAGGACGGCAGCGAACGGATGGTGACGTATAGCCAGCTTCGCCGAATGGTTGGCCGGCTGGCGAACGGGTTGAAATCCATCGGGGTCACCAAAGGCGACCGGGTGATCATTTATCTTCCTCTGACCATCGAGGGGATTGTGTCAATGCTGGCCTGTGCCCGGATTGGGGCGATTCATTCGGTGGTATATGCGGGTCTGGGGCACACGGCGCTTCGGGATCGGATTGACGACGCTCAGGCCAAAGTGGTGATCGGGGGCGATGTGGGCTACCGCCGGGGGAGAGCCGTTCCACTCAAATCCATCGTTGACGAAGCCGTGGCGGACCTTGAATGCGTCGAAAAAGTCGTATTTTTCTCGCGTCGGGATCCAGCCGCCGAAATTACCAGTGTCCGGCAAATGGATTTTAATGACCTGCTGAAATTCCCGGCGGATTGCCCGGCTGAGGAAATGGACGCCGAGGACCCATTGTTTATTCTCTACACCTCCGGAACGACCGGGAAGCCCAAGGGCGTGGTTCATGTGCATGGCGGGTTTATGGTTGGAACGACCTATCACCTGGAGACCTTCCTCGACGTGAGCCCGCGCGATGTCTTCTGGTGCACGTCAGACATCGGCTGGATCGTCGGGCATTCCTACATTGTCTATGCGACGCTTTGCACGGGCGCGACAACCTTGATCCGCGAAGGCTCGATAGATTACCCGCATCCGGGTATCGCCTGGGAAATCGTCGAGCGGTACGGCGTGACGAAGATGTTCACCGCACCGACGGCACTGCGGATGTACATGAAATTTGGCGAAGCCCTGCCGGCCAAATATGACATTTCGACCCTGCGCGTCATTGCCTGTGCCGGAGAACCACTCAACCCGGAAGCCTGGCGCTGGGCTCAAACCCATCTGGCTGGGGATGGCAAATGGGGCTACGTTGTGGATAACTGGTGGCAAACCGAACTCGGTGGACCGACGATTGGAACAGCACCCAATATTGCCATGCGGCCAGGAAAGGTTGGTTGCGCCCTGCCCGGTGTCGAAGCCGACGTGGTGGATCCACAGGGGAATCCGGTTCCGCCGGGAACGGGCGGCCTGCTGGTTCTCAAGCGTGCCTTTCCGCATATGATGCGAACTGTCTGGAATGATGCGCCGCGCTACGAGAAGATGTGGCATCCGCTGCCGGGTCACACGCCTGAAAATCCGAAGATGGGATATTTCAGCGGTGACATTGCCGTCAAAGATGAGCAAGGGTACATCGCGGTTTTAGGCCGGGCAGATGACGTCTTAAATGTGGCGGGTCACCGCATTGGAACAGCAGATGTCGAATCAACCCTGGTTTCCCATCCGGCGATTGCCGAAGCCGCTGTAATCGGCATTCCAGACCCAATCAAAGGTGAAAACATCAAAGCCTTTGTCGTGGTGCGACAGGGACATCACGCCACGGAATTCCTCGCGGCCAGCATCACCGAACACGTTCGCCGGGAACTTGGCCCGATTGCGACCCCGGCGGCGATTGAATTCCTGGGCGCACTCCCCAAGACCCGCTCCGGAAAAATTATGCGGCGTTATTTAAAAGCCAAAGAACTGGGCCAGGATCCGGGCGATATTTCCACCCTGGATGAATAGAAAAACAGGGATCGGAAAGACGGGGCCGCGAAACAAGAGGCCATTAGAGAAGAGAACTTCCATACCGGGAGCAGGTAAATTCAGATGAATCTGCTCCCAGTAAAAAAATAATTTTCAAGAAAATTTCCTGTAATGGATCCGGAAATGATGTCACTGAGTGGCGAACAGAGAAAAGACAGGGCTTAGACCCGGTCAACGCTCTTACGCTCAGCAAGGCGATGAAAGAACAATTTCAGTTCATTTCACGTCATTTTCACATCAATCTAACCATTATGAAGGAGTTTTTTTGTCATGCATTCGAACGATAACACCAACCAGTCCCGCAACACCGTCAAAAAACTGCACCTGAAAAAAGAAACCATCAAAGTGCTCCAAAGCTCTGAATTGAAGCAGGTTGCGGGTGGAGCAAGCTCTCCAAAAGATGGATGTACCCCACATATGACTGAAACTTGTCCAGGTAATTGTGGCACAGCAGTGACCTGCTCAGATGATGGTTGTTGGGGCTGGACTTATTGGATTTGCTAGTGTTTTAGAAACGAATTGAGAAGTTGTTGGGAAACTTCACTCTATAGTTTTTCAGATAAATATTTCCTGGGAACGCCGGCATCCTGCCGGCACAAAGTGGTTAATTTTCAATCAGATGCCGGCAAGATGCCGGCGCTCCCAGGGGGAATCTTTTTCTGAAAGGCTATAGCTATTCAGATAAAGAGGACAGAGTTCAAACTTTTGCTTGCTTCCATCGAACAGATCGTACAATTCAAGTTTCATCAAGAGCTTGAATGACGCAAAGTAACGATTGGCGCAAACTCAAGCTTGAACTCTGTCCTCTTTTTGGACCATCAGGCTGTTATGGAAAATCTACGATTCGGCTGGTCGCCGATTTTTCCTCACGAACCCAGCCTTACAAATCGCCGCCTTCCCTGAACGGTAAACCAATCAATTGAAAAGTTAGACTTTCTTTACCCCCGAGATGATATGAAATCTGTTCTTTCAAGAAGGAAGCTGAATCCATACGTTTTGGTTATTGTCCTTCCGTTAGGGATCATTGGCTCTCTCATGCTGACCAATGCCCGACACGATGTAAAACCCACAATCATCGCAGCCAGTTCTTCTAAAACTGTTCCAGCTACCTGTGCTCCAAATTTCCACCCCACACCTGTCGAACCAGCCCCGGCTCCAGTCAGCTACCTTGGGACAGTGTTTGCCCACGAGTCAGTGGATATTGCCGCAAAAGTTGAAGGACGGCTGGATGAGGTCTATGTCGGGTTAGGGGACCATATTAAAGCCCAGATGGTGATCGCCCGGCTCGATCCGCTGCCGATTCAACAGGAACTCAAGGTTTCCGAAGCGTCTGCCCAGGTGGCCCAATCCGAACTCCATAAAGCTGAATTAGAACTGGTTGACGCTCAGGAACGCTATGCCCGACGGGTTACCCTGGCCGAAAGTGGCGTTCTTTCCCAGGAAGAAATGCTGACCGCCAAACGTCAAGTTGAGATCATTGCCACCAATGTTGATATCGCCAGGGCCCGGGTTGCCGAGCGCGAGGCCATGATTGCCCAAATTAAAGAACGGTTCGCCGGGGTGGAAATCCGCTCACCCTATGACGGCATTATTTCTGCTCGCCACCAAAACCCCGGCGCCCTCATGACCCGTGGTGAGCCAATTGTGAGCCTGTCTAAATCCGATGACCTGTGGGTCCGGTTTGCACTTCCCTCCGACCAAATTCATACAGTGGTTCCGGGAGCAACGGTGATGGTGCGAATCGAGAGTTTAGGAGCGACGATTCCCGGCTCAATCGAGCAAATCGCACCCACTACGGATGCGGCTTTGCAAATTGTAATGGTGGAAGCAAGACTGCAGGCGCCGATTGCCACCGCCCAACGCTTGCAGCCCGGATTTGTCGGCCAGGTGTTTTTAAACCCCACTGCGCGGCAAACCAGATAATACCAGTTTGTAGTCAGTAGATCGCAGCCAGTAGTCCACTAACTTCAATTGATTGAATCACTTAACTGTTTTCTAATACGATCACTTCATTCCAAAATAGTATGAAGTCGGTCATTCCCAGGACTGATTTCTGACTCCAAACTGTTTTTATTTATACCATTTTGGAATGATGATGTCGTATTAGCAAAAGGCTAAATAGTTGGAAGATATGTATTTCCCTCAGCCCTTAGCCCAATACCCTCAGCCCTAAATGATACTACCGTCGCTCACCGCAGCCTTAGGGAGCGTTAAAAAATAAGTTCCTGGGGCGTGTTTTGCCACATCCAGGTTTTGGTCTTGCACCGCGAAGCGTTGCCGTTCGGATAGCCGGTCGGTTGGCCGCTTTGGGCCTACCACCGGATCCAAAGGCTACCCCCCTTGGTGCTCCCCCACTTCGCCCGCGCCCCTGCGGGGCGCGGGCGAAGCGGGGGAGCACTGGAGAGAACGAACCTGTTCCCGGTGGTAGCTCCCAAAACCTCGCAACCACCGGCTATCCGAACGGCAGCCCTCCGGGATGCTCAATCCAAATGCCTGATTCCCAAAAGAAAACGGGAAGTTGA
>JACQXX010000135.1 GCA_016208495.1 Acidobacteriota bacterium
ATACGCCTCGGCTGCCGCCGTCACCAATTGCTCGGCAATCGGAAGCACCTCCTGAAACCGTTCAACACCAAGCAGGATCTTGACCCGGTTTGCAAGCTGGTCATAGTGGATAACGGCAGCGTCATCGGGCTGAGGCGGACGAACTTCCCCCAGCCGAATGGTATATTTCCCCGGTTTGGCCCCTTTTTCCAGCCCACCGACCTCAACTCGATACTTCCCGGCTTCAACCGTCACATGCCGTAGATGTTCTGGTCCCTTGGTTCCATTGGGGCTGTCCATTTCCTGAACCTGTTTCCCAGCCGGGTCAAACAGTCGGACAATGACATCAATCCCTTGTTGCTCAACCTCGATACGGACAAATTGATTGGCTTCAAGCTGCACGGTAAAACTATGCTTTTGTTCGGCTTGCAACTCACGCTCAATGATATCGGTTGCAGAAAGGAGCGTCGGTTCTGCTGTTGCTTGATTTGAAGCTGGATTGTTTTGGACTTTATGGAAAGATATTTCGGTTGAGGCCATGACCTCGATTCTTTCATTCCAAACCAAAAAGCTTGATGGACTGAGTGCTCCACTCACCCAAAGCAAAAGCAAAAGACTCGACTGATGACCAAATCGTGGCTGACGGTTCATGGTTTTTCCGGCTTCTTTGGTTCAGCTTATTCACTGATGATTGTTGATCTCTGTACCAAGTACAAACCGGATGTAAACCACTTCGGTTAGATATCTGGTAAGTTGATTTGGAATCTTGGACATTTTGATCTGACTTTAACGAGCCTGAGACGTAACGGAGGAAGGAACCAGTTTTTCCACCAGGATCCGCAAGGTTTCAGTCACGCCAACACCTTTGGAAGCCGAGGCTTCAACATATGGCAACTGTAGCGGATTAAGTCGAAGTTCCATGCTTTCAATTGTTTCCAGTCTTGGGAAATCACGTTTATTGTACTGAATCACCTGGGGAATGCTTGTCATATCCCGATTGAGGTTGATCATCCAGCTTTTCAAATTCCAGTTGATCGCCGCGTTTGAGTCCATCCGTCCCCGTTGCGAATCAAAAACGATGACTGCTGCATCCATTTCCCGCAACAGGTCGTCTCGGACTGGATCACGATAGGCACTGATCGGAATGGTCTGGATTCGAAACTCTATCGGCTGCACCCCAACCAGCGTGGAATCCATCCCTAACAATGGCAATAACTGACTCCCTTCCAAAATCAGTTCGTTGGTTGTGCTTGATTTCACACCAAACTCTTTTAACGCAAGCATTTGCAAATAACGCAAATTGGCATGCTTTCCAGCCAGAGGAGGGCCTAAATACACAATGTTGAGTTCTTTGGTTTTAAGCCAACGATAAAATGTTTTCCACATGGGAGACTTCACTACATGGGCAAAAACGGAGCAGGATGGTATCAGATGTCAGCTATTTTCCCATAAGATGCTGATACCGGACAACTTCTTTTATTATCGTTTTGGCTTTCAAACTATGTATCTGAACTTTTGGAGGGTGATTCAGGCTTCTTGTCTTCGATTTCGGGTGAATTTGCCAGGGGATGCAGATATCCAATCGAATCACAAAACTGGGGATCCGCCGAAAGCTGCTCCGAGGCTTTGCTGAGCAATAACTCGGTCAACTTTACCCGGCGATATCGGCTGGGCGGCACCAGATAGGTTGCCGTAAATCGCTCCTCAGCGGATTCGGAAAGTGAATAGAACAAATAATTATTCATCAGGCGATCTTCGACCAGCTTGACTCGGGTAAACAAGGCATCATCTTCAAAATAAACGGTTTCTAATTGGACACGCTCTGCTTCAGTCATCTGGCCAAGCAGGTAGCGCTCAATATCTTCATCCTCGATGGCGCCGGGGTCGAGAACCGAAGCAACTGAAGGTTCAGCCACAACTGAAAATCCTGGAACGACGCTTTGAAATAATGTTTTCGCCAGGGCTACTTTTCGGTGACGTCCGTCGGTAGTCAGATAGCCGGTTTCAAACAACACTCGATCAACCTGGGTTAGTTTTCCAAGTACATACTCATCAACGAGTGCATCCTCAGATTGAGAAAGCTGCTCCAGAACGTCAGGGTCGGAAAACAGGGCCTCTTCAAAGAGTTCCGGTGTGATTCCAAGTGCCAGGAGTTGATCTGATTGGCCAAGAAGATAGAAGCGAAAGACCTGAGTATCAAATTTCCAGCCAGTCATCGAGGTCACCTCCTTCCCGCAGTTCGTCAGAGCCTGTTTCAAAAGGCGAGCGGTGAGCCAACCGGAGCCGATGTTCAACGCATTTTTCCAGCTTACTTCGAATGTAGGAAACACTTTGCTGGAGTGCTTTCGCGTCCTTAAACCCAAATTCTTCAATTAACTGACGGCGATATTCAGCCGCGTTCTGGTCGTCCAGAACCTTACAACCACAGTAGCGGAGAATGAGCTTGCGGTGCTCTTCCTTGAGTGACATCAGACATTGGGTTTGCAGGATGCGCACCATATTTGGAGACGGTGCGAGCAAAGGTGCCGGTTCCTGAATTGATTGGGTTGCCTGGGTGTGAAGTTCCATCCAAACCAGTTTGGCAACACCAAGCGTGTAGGCTCTCACATTCTGAATTCGTGTGTCCTGACCGGCAGCGCATTCATCTTCCTGATGAACTTTTTCCGCTACCCGGTTCAATGTTTCATCCGCCGCCCGGCTGACATCAATAAACTGGCCGGTTTCAGAACCATGCCACTGGCGGGCTTCGAAAAAATAAATCAGGCGGTCGCGAAGCTTTTCATATTCTTCGCCAGCCAGTTGCCGGTCCGCATGCAATCGAGTCAGAAGTGAATCGAACTGGTTTTTTTCAACCGATTTGGAGATTGCCAGAAAATGAGCCGCAATTTCGAGGGCAAACGCAACTACGGCTTCGGCTGTCGCTTCGGCTGCCAGTTCTCCGTCAAGAAGGGCAAATCCAAGGCGTTCAATGGTTTGTGTCGTCCACCGATTGGGATTGAGGCGGTGGGCACTGCTGAAAAATTCCCGGAGGTGCTCTTTGAGTTCAGCCCGGCGGTGACGTTGATTGGCTTCGACTTTCCCTAAATGATTAAGGATAAAAGCTTTTCGGTTTTGTTTTTGAACCGGGTCAATCCATTCGCGCAGCACTGCTTGTGTATGGTGAATTGCTTTGTCTTCAAGGTCAGTGAAATCAGCCTGAGCCTCTGTCAGGAACTGGTCACTGGTCTCGATTTCGCGCACGGTCCGTGCCAGGGCAACATCTGCCAGGGCATGCCGGAACTCAAAAGCCTGGGGTGCCACAATCTGGACGAGTTGCCAGTAGAGCGCATTGATCTGGTGTTCATGAGCGCGATACACCGCTGCCCGAGCGGCCAGCGCTTCAAAACTGCGCAGTGAAGCCAGGGTCATAGCATCAAAACCTGTAATCTGGATTTCTGGTATGCAACCTCAAGTTTATCACTGAATAAAACCCTTAGGGAGTCGGATGGAAATATCATACCACCAGGGTTCAGGGTTCAGGGTTCAGGGCCAGATACTCCACGTTGCGTGGTACCCGCCAGTTCCCCAGTCTTCATCTTGAGTGGGATCAGTCAACTCATCGCCGAAACCCTGATATTCATTGTAAACAAAAGGTTTATAATTTCTGGCTCAGGCCATGGCGGAACACGCCCTCACCGCTTTCAAGCATCAACCTCATTTGGGTTGAGGGTGTGTTCCCTTTTTTGTCTTCGACCATTTTTATCCCGCCCTATCAGCCCTCTCCTCTGAAAAATCCCCCGGAAAAACCACGAAACCACATAATCCGCCAGAATGAAAGCCCACCAAAAAACCTTCCCTGCAATAATGCCGGTCTGAAGAGTGGTTTTTATGGTGAATATGAAATTGTGTGGTGCTTGAGCAAATGAAGAAGAAATCAATTTGCCATTTGCACATTGCCTTTTGGTTAAGGGGAACTGCCTCTAAGGGGGAGACAGTTGAGAGAGAGCGAAACAAAAGACAATGGCAAATGGCAAACGCTTGTATAAGTCAGAATTATTTGCTTTTTATCAGATTTGCCCCGCGCTGTCACTCCTCATCAGTGCGTAAATTTTCAAGAATCGAAAATTCATCCTGGCTTGAGCCACCAAAATGCTCCTTATCCTTTTTTCAATGTGCGTTTTAAGGACACTCAGAGATGGCTCGATCAGAATTCAGAAGGTGAAAATCGCGGCAAATTCCGACCGCATATTGCTGCTTCTACCGGATTTTGTGTTGGAGACAAATCAGAAGAACCAATCAGTCAGTACCACCCGCGTCAGTGGGTGGCCTTGCTTGCTTCTACCCCCACCCGCTCACGCGGGTGATACTGACAAGTTCTTTATTTCCAACGTTGACCTGGCATAACACAAAATCCAGACGTTGGGCGGCAATCGTTGGGATGGCATTTTCCAATCCAAACACGACGGTTGACGATCCATCAATTGAAGGCGCGTTCGCCAGATTCGTTAAGCCATAAGTATCATTACATTCAGAATAAAGCTGCCCGGCAAAAAAGCGGCGTAAGTCCTGAGCAATTTAGATGCAATCAATGAACCAGGACCACCAATTGAAAAATTGCTCAGCGCGGAAAGAGGCAAATTTGCTGACCTAAAAAACTTCACGCCGTGGATCCAGAAGCTGAACCCACGGCGCGTGAAGTGATTTTTGTATTCCCGGTGAGGTCAACGATTGGGATGGGTTTTGGCATAATCATAGGCGGTATAGGCTGAAATGAAATGACAAACCCAGCCGAGCATGCCGCCTGTGCCAATCCAGAATCCTGGTGTAATGATCAACCAGATAATTCCCCGGACAAAACAACCGTTGTAAATTTGCCCGACACCAGGAATCAAAAAGCTCAATAAACCAGCCGTTCCAGGATCTCTTTGTGCCATATGCCTCTCCTTTTATATATACAGATGTGAAATGGATTCGTGAAATGGAGTGAAGTGATACCCGGCTTAACGTGATTGCCCAGGGGAGAGTTCAGCTTTTACCAGTTGAACCAAACCATGTCACATCATAAATTCAGATCACAGCAAATCAGCCAGCGTTGTGGTTTCCAGTTTTTGAGCGATGAAGTCGCGCACTTCGCGCAACACGTCAATCATCTTCTGTTCCTTTTCAAGTGGTGTAGCTTTGTAGAAATATTTACTGACCGATTCCGTCGGGGCCAGCGCTCCATCAAAGAGCCGAATCACCTGGGCCAGTGAAATTTCACTGGGATTTCGAGCGAGTCGGTATCCGCCGTGCTGCCCCTTGACACTGGAAACATACCCAGAGCGCTGCATCGCCGACATGATCTGTTCGAGGTACTTGAGCGGGATTTTCTGGGCTTCAGCAATCCGCGCCGATGCAATCGGGCCGTCAGTTTGATTCCGGCCCAGGTAAATTAAAGCAAGCAAAGCATATTCACTACGTGTCGTGAGTTTCATAAAAAGTTTTCCTAGTAAACCAATAGGAATTGTATTATATTGGCCGCCCATTCGCAGTCAGCCATCAAAATCCCTGGTTTCCACAATACACACCCACGTACCTCGCTGGCAATCAGGGATACTTCCAACACCACTCATGCTGTTTTGAACTCGATTCAGCCACAACCTGAACCTTTGAGGGTAGACCTATGTCTTCAACTGTTTCCGTTGATTTACAAACCGATGCTTTGACCATCACCGACTTTGTTCAGCGCCTGACCCAGCTCGACCAGAACGAACGAACACCCGAGGTGATTGCAGCGCTGTTTCAACAAGTTCAAAGCTTTGACCCGGAAGTTGAACTCCACGTCACGTTTTCCAGACAGAAATACACTCGAAACCTGTTTTTTCGAAACGAAGACTTCGAGATTCTGATTATGTGTTGGGAACCAGGCCAGGGAACGCTTATTCACGACCACGATGGCTCATTTACAGTAGATAAAATTTACTCCGGTAGCCTGCACTGTATTGAGTATCAACGAATTCACCCAGATTCATCCAATCTTGAGGAAACCCGCACGACCCAACTCACCCCCGGCGATGTCATGGTGTCGAGTTCCGAGGATATCCACCGCGTTGCCAACATTTCAGACCAGACACCTGCGGTTTCAATCCATCTCTATGCTCCACCACTCAAGCGAATGAATTGCTTTAATTTGGAAACCGGGACAACCTGGATCGTGATTCCTTGATCAGGGTTCAGGCCAGCGATCAATCGGCGGTTTTGGTCAGATCATTCACGACAATAATCAGGAAGGTTGTTGACCTTAAATGGTTGTGTCCAAATGTCATAGCTCTTCTCTGCAAACCCTCCGGTGATGCAGATTTTGAGCTTCACATTCCGTCCATTTTCGAGTTCATCTGAATCCAAAAATATCTTCTGTGTGGAATAGGGGCTGAGTTCCGACGCTCCGAGCCCACCAACATCGCACCAAAAAATGGTTCTCTTTCTCCACCAGCCAAAATGACGGACCTGGTATTGATAAACCGGAGATTCTGGATTATTTCCAAGATAGGAAAAGGTGCGATTTGATTGGTTTTTTAGCTCCAAAACAACCGTTCCAGATCGTTTGCAATACCCGGTTGGAGTCAGGGAGATCAAACCGGGAGAAGGCTCAACACCGGCTTCTTGTTCTTTCACACACTTCAGCGTTTCCTCAAGCACTGCTGGCATCATCAATCGAATATCACAAGTCACCTGAAACCCGTTTGCTTCAATAACCTGGAGTTGCCCTGGCGGTATCAAATCTTTCATTTCGCCATTGGGGGCTCGTTCCTGGGCAACTATCAAATAGCTTCCAGGTGGGACTTCAACCCGAAATTTTCCCTGTGCATTTGTTCGAGAAGAGTAAATACAGGATTCACAATCAGTTTTTTGGAATGAAATGAAATAATCTGCCGCTGGACGGTCACCAAATTTACTTTCAAAGGTGATAGTTCCAGAGAGGATAGTGCTTTTGACAGCTTGGCGAAATGCAGGAACAGGCTGAACTATCAGCTCCAATATCGGCAAAACGAAAACCAGAAGAACCAAAACCTGATGCATAAAAACTCCCCGCTCTTCGTGGGTTGACTACTCACTACTCGCTACTCACCACTCGCTCTTCCTCATACCAGTAACACTGTTTGTGGCCAAGAGCTTCGAAGGCTTTGACCCGCCGAATGGCTTCACCCAACCCTGAAACGGTTTCAATTTTAAATATCTGTCCGTTGTCATCCTGCCGCCGCAGGCTATAGATCGGAAGCGTAATATCTGGAGAAAGCCAGGTCAGATCAGCGGCTCCCATTCCAAGCCAGGCCAAAAATTCATCGAGAACGGCTGGGGTTGTCGGATCATCAGGTACCATTTCAATGGTTGATGTTTCTGGCCAGGGGCTCTGCAAGTGTTGAACCACCATAATTTGTTGACCATCACTTGCCCGCAAAACAACCATATGTGACCAGCCAAGGCCATCTTCGTCAAATTCATCAATGGTCAAATTATGCCCTCGTGCAATGGCAGTCACAGGTTGGTTGATAACAGCCAAGGGACGGTAATTGCCTTTTACACCTGCATTGAGTGGGACTTCTTGAAACTCAATCATAGAAAGTTAGTGAACTACTGACTCCAACCTGATATTACTGATCAAATGCTTCGGAAAGTGGCTTGATTTCGGAAATCACCAGAGTAAACTTGGATTGGAAACAAGCTTGCTTATGATAGTTAAACTTACCACTCACAATCACTTCCGCCATTTTTTGCCGACGATCAGTTTGAAAATCCGTTGCTTGTTGCAGCCAGGGAGCGGTTTCTGGATCCGGCTGAAAATCATCAATGAAGATTATCCTGCAATTGGGATTATCCTGTTCAAGGACACAAGCGGTGTCGGAAAGTATCATTTGATTTGGATAAATGGACAGGATTCCGCTTACAGAAATAGTTTTTCCGTCAAACGGCTGCGGATTGTGGCTTAACCAGCAATAACTGACGATTGTCCGGGTGGGTTTGCGAGAAACGGGTTGTGCAGATTGAGTGCCAGTCAATAAATACAAGAAAACAAGCAACAGCAAGACGTTCAATGGAGTTTTCATGCTGGTGGTTCCCTCCTCCGGCGTCGTTGCTTGTGTTTCCTTCGGGGTGAATTTTGAAATGTTCCCTCTTGAATTGCTGGCTGTGGTTTGTTCCGAAGCCGAATAAGTTCTATTACCAAACCGATGAGTCCAACCACCAGACTGCATACTCCAACAACAGTTAGAAAATGAATTCTTGGGTGAGGTCGCCAGGGAGAATACCCGGTTCCCCACACCACCAACCCAAGCAAGAATCCAGCAATGGCCCACAACCCTACATTGATGACTAACTGGTTCTGATCGCGTGTTTGGTCATATTCTTTGGAAACTTGTGAAATTCCTATTTCACCAATACACATCCCAATGAATTCAAAAAGTCCAGCCAGAAACTCAGCGAAATGCATATCCTGATCTCCTGGGTAACAGTGTTCGACGATATCGAAGCCAGTTCGTGAAGAAAACCAAGCGGAACCTGCCGGTTGCACCTCACTTTACCTTGAAATGCCTCAAATTTCATCTGGAGTTCCAGCTTTTAAGTTTTATTCACGATAATGTTGCAACTCGATAATTGAATAACGGGCAAAAATTACTCAGGTTTATTATCAGAAGCCCTGCCAGTCAGGTTCCATCACACTGGTATGACGGTTGCACTGCGCTTACAAAGTGAGGTTCAAGGCAGAAACGGTGGGGAAAATTTATCAGCCGGGAGCTCTGGTAAAATTTATCAGCCAGACCCAGGTCAAAAATGGTACTCTGGTCTCCCGCACCTGGTTGTTTCCTTTCCCTTTCCAATTCACCTTCTTTGCCAAAGCGAGGCTGGTATGAAAACACAACACATGCGCATTTTGATTGCCTATGACGGTTCACGATGTTCTGACGCCGCTCTGCACGAATTATGGCGGGCTGGATTACCGCAAGTTGCTCAGGTAGTGGTGTTTTCGGTCGCTGAATCGTGGCTGACGCCTCCGACAAGCACCGAACTGGCTGATGCGGCCATGTTGCCCGGCGTCGGTCCGATGCCACAGATTATGGACACTAAAAACTATACTTTTGCCCTGGAAGCCGCCAAAGACCAGGCTGAGTTTGGCACCCGGGTCGTCAGAAACTATTTTCCTGATTGGAAAATTGAATCCGAAGTTCGCCGTGGGTCCCCAGCTTCAGAGATTCTGCACTATGCTGACACCTGGAAAGCTGATTTGATTGTGGTCGGTTCGCATGGCCGCTCGGCAATGGGCCGCTTCCTGATGGGAAGTGTTTCCAAGCGAATTGTGACCGAGGCTCACTGCTCGGTCCGGATTTCCCGCAGCCATTCAGCCGAAGCCTATTCCGCCGTTCGATTACTGGTCGGAGTGGATGGATCAGATAGCTCGCTCAATGCCGTGTGTGCCATTGAAGCCCGTAACTGGCCGAATGAAAGCGAAGTGTGCATTGTGGTGGTTCAGGACCCGATTCAACCAATTGCGGTCACACCTCCCTTTCCTTCAATGCACCCGCACAACGAAGAGCAGGCGGCTGAAGCCCAAACGTGGGCGCGAAACCTGGTTGATAAAACGGCCAAAGGATTTCGCGAAGCCGGGCTCGAAACCTCATCTTTAATCAAAATCGGAGACCCGCGCCGGATTTTGCTTGATGCCAGTGAAGAGTGGAAAGCCGATTGCATTTTCTTAGGAGCACGCGGACTCAGCAAACTGGATCGCCTCCTGCTCGGCAGCGTCTCAACCGCCATTTCGACTCGCGCTCACTGCTCAGTGGAAGTGGTTCGCTTTCGGGAAGAATAAAAAACGTGATTAGTGGTTAGTGGTTAGTGGTTAGTGGTTAGTGGTTAGTGATTAGTGGTTAGTGGTTAGTGGTTAGTGGTTAGAAATCAATACCTTCGAAGCACCAAGCACCAATTTTTCTTCAACCCGATTTCTTTAGCCCCAAGCCATGAGCTTGCGAATCTTCTACCCTGTCTTAATAAGGATGTGCCGATGAGTCTACGAACCAAATTAAAGCTTCCCAAAGAACACGGTGCCTGGGCCATGCTTTATGTCCCAATGGCCGTAGCGATGCTGGTGGCTGAAACGGTCAACTGGTCAGTCCTCTGGCTTGGACTTTCCGCAACGGCTTTTTTTATTGCCCGCGAATCAACTACCGTCTGGTGGAAAACCACACGGAATGGAACTCCGTCTGACACAGCCTTTCGGTACATGGCCGGATATTTGTTGCTCTCAGCCGCATTTGGATTTCCGCTTGTGGTTCTCTCCAAATTGTATTGGCTGATTCCTTTTGCGGTCTTTGGTGTCCTTCTGCTGGCAATCAACACCGTGCAGACGGCGGACAAAGAAGACCGTTCACTATTTGGTGAATTACTGGCTATTCTTGGAATGACTGCCACCGCACCCACCACATTGTATGTGGCCCGTGGAGAGTGGGATTCATCTGCCCTGTGGTTATGGGAGATCAATATTTTGTTTTTTGCCAGCAGTGTGTTTCACGTCAAATGGTTGCTGGCTTCAACCACCACTCGCCGGGCTTCTGAACGTGACCAGGCCAAACAACTTGGGCTACTCTATCACATCCTACTTGGAGTGTGCCTCATCACGGGAATGCTAACCCACAACTTTCCGTTCTGGCTGTGTATTGCCTTTGCACCCGTCATTTTGCGTGCACTGTGGGCCATTGCGCATCCGGTCCAGCGCGTGAACCTGAAACGAGTTGGAATTCAGGAGATTGTTTATTCATTGATTTTTGTCGTGGCGCTGGCTTTTTCGGGAATCTGATTCAGGGTTCGGGGTTTGGAAGGATTGGTTCCTAATACTACAGCAAGGTTTCGGTTTTAATCTGCGAAGCGGGTGTTGGCTACCAACCTGCACTTAATACTACAACGAGGTTTTAATAAAAAACCGAGTTTTGAGCCCAGGAACTGGGCGGCAGGCATTAGCGGTTAGTGGTTAGTGGTTAGAAATCAATACTTTCGAAGAAGAACCAGGCACCAGTCACCAATGACTAACCACTAACCACTAACCACTTGTACTTTCTTCATTCCAGAAAAAGGAGTTAGCTGTCCATGAAATTTACCGAAGAGCATCAGATGTTTCGGGAGTCACTCCGGCGTTTTATCGAAAAAGAAATCAATCCCTATGTGGAGGAGTGGGAACATGCGGAAATCTTTCCAGCCAAAGCTCTCATCGC
>JACQXX010000136.1:0-81308 GCA_016208495.1 Acidobacteriota bacterium
CTTTGGATCGTCAGTGCGGTGGCAATGTTGATCACGCGGGTAACGCCGGTCGTGTTGTTGTCAGGAATCGCAATCGCGCTCGTGTTGCTGCCCGTCACGGTTTGTGAACCGGTGTTTCCAGCCTGGGTCACGGTCACGGTTTGGCCGGCGACGGTGAGTGTTCCGGTGCGTGAGGTCGTACCGCTGTTGGCGGCGACGGTGAAAGACGCCGTGCCATTGCCGCTTCCTGAAGCTGAAGTCGTGATCCAGCTTGCATTGCTGGTTGCGGTCCAGGCACATCCCGTTCCGGCGGTGACGCTCACACTGCTCGCGCCGCCAGCGGCAGTCGCTGAAACTGTGGTTGGGGAGACTGTGTAGGTGCAGGTTGATGTTCCGGCGGCCTGATTAACCGTTACGGTCTGGCCAGCGACGGTCAGGGTGCCAGTTCGGGTGGAGGTGGTGCTGTTGGCCGCGACGGTGAATGACGCCGTTCCGTTGCCGCTTCCTGAAGCCGAAGTCGTGATCCAGCTTGCGTTGCTGGTCGCGGTCCAGGCACAGCCCGTTCCGGCGGTAACACTCACGCTGCTGGCGCCGCCAGCGGCAGTCGCTGAAACCGTGGTTGGGGAGACTGAGAAGGTGCAGCTTGATCCGGCAGTGATGGTGAAGTTGGTATTGGAAATATCGAAGAAAATGTTTCCGACGGCTTCAACTTTGATCCGGGCCGTGGTTGAGGTGATACCAGATGGGATCGTGACAGCCTGTGTGCCGTCATTGGGGGTGGTGGCAAGCAGTACGGTTGGGAAGGTCACGCCGCCATCGGTTGAAAGCGAAATCTTCACATTGGCGCAGGAAACCGGTGAGGCACTGGTGTTGGCCACGCTCCAGGTAACGGTCTGGCTGGTGTTATTGGCCCAGGAAACGTTGGTGTTGGGAGCTGAAACCGCAAATGGTCCAGCACCAGTCGTGGTGGTCACGGTCATTGCATCCCAGCTCACGCCACCGCCACCAGCACGATTATCGCGAACCGTGCAGCGGAAGTTCATGGTGCGGGACGTGGTCGGCAGCTTTTCACCTTTCAGTGATTTGGCATGGCGGCCTGGACGGGATTCTTTGGTTGAATCATTGAGGATCACTGACCGCTCTGGGAAAATTCGTGATGAGCTGGTGCTTGGCTGCCAGGAGCGGAAAATCGCGTTGTTGCCCAGGTCCGGGTTCGGCAGGCTGCCTGAGGTAATCGCTGAGCCCTGGTCCATTTGTTCCCAGCAGTAGGTCAGCGCATCACCATCTGGATCGCTGGCACTGGCGGCGGTCAATGTGAATGGGGTGTTGACGGGAATCGTGTAGTTCAACCCGGCATCAACCGTTGGCCGGTTGTTGGTGGTTACTGTTTGCGCACCGCAGGTGCTGGTGCCGCTGGTGACGTTGTTGATGATGCGTTCAACGCTGGTTGAGTGGAAGTAATCGTCGCTCGCGCCGGCAATCACCTGTCCGTTGGCGCCTTCGCCCTGTCCAATCAACTGCAAATCCTGGCTGCCGCAAATGCTGGCATAGGCCATCACCGTGCTGCCGCTGCCGGGTTCAATCGCATTTGGCAGTGGGCCGGTGGTATCACGTGCTCCGGCGTTGCATCCATTGGTGCCGCCTGAGTTAAAGGTGTGGCGTCCGCCAAACTGGTGGCCCAGTTCGTGGGCGACGTAGTCAATGTCATATCCATCGCCCGTTGGGGCTGATTGACCGGTTGCGCCGTTGGCTTTCCGTCCGGCGACGCACACTTGGCCGATATCTCCAGCACCACCAGCACCAGTTGAGAAGAAGTGGCCGGCATCGTAATTGGCCGCGCCCCAGTTGTTGTTGATGTAGGTGGTATTTTCACTCCACGCAGTTGTGGCACTGGTATTGGCACTGTTGGTAAATGGATCGGCAGTGGTGCTTCCGACAAACACATAGGATTTGACCAGGCTCAGGCGTACGGCCATATCTCGTTCATAGAGACCTGATACACGGTTGACCGTGGTCACCACGGCTGCCTGAGCATTGGCGAGTACTCCGCCACCAGCCGCATTCCCGTACTCGGCGTTGCCGCACACCACCAGCCGATAGGTGCGCAGACGAATTGGGTTTTCAGTCGGCAGCGTATTTGGAGTCACACTAAATTTGTGGTCATGCTGATCCAGATCGCCCAGTTCAGGTGACGTCATTTCACAATCAAACGCTTTATCTTCCCGAACATACTTGCTCTTGGAATAGGTCATGTAGAGGTTTGTTCCGCCACGCTTGGCCGGATCAATATACACGGTGTCTTCGGCGGACAAGATCATTCCACGCAGACCAACTGGGGACACATCAAAGCGGATGGTTGCCGTTGGATCATCAATGCCTTGTCCGGCATAGGTTTTGATGTGTGACCATTCGGCGGCCAGTTCCGGCCCCATAATTGGGGACTCAACAATGGCAAACCGCTGATTGGTGCCATCCGGCATTGGGAAGGTCATCACGACCCGGCTGCTCATGGATTCAGCACTGAATTCCATCGGCGCCTGATTCAAAATTCCAGCAAGTGACAGCTCGTTTAGGGCGACTGACCGATATTCCAGCGGATTGATCCAGTTGACTTCCTGCTGCTGGACGGCGCGCAAGGTTGCGACATCAACGTCCTGCCAGAGGTCCATGGCTTCCGTGGTTGGGATTTCCAAGCCGGCGGCTTGTTTGTCGGTCGTCAGTGACGTGGACGCGCTGCCCTGACGCAGCCACAGGCCACCCATTCCGGCGACGAGAAGAACACACAACAAAAGGCGAAACAGTTTGCTCATATCTTAACCTCAGCTTGGCTGATTGAATTTCTTATGTACGTTTGCGGTGATTGATGAAAATGATGTAGGTGTGCTCCTATATGCAATTAGCGTGCCATTGTGTAAAGTATCGTTCGATTTTAAATTGCTTTTTTAAGTAGCTGATATGAAAAGAGTTAGGTTGGTACTTTTGGGGTTGGTGAGCCCTGGCCACTTCATCTCATAGAGTGACTTGTGTGTAGCTAGTATGCAGCATGAAAGGGCAGGTTGATGATTATTTAGAATTAAAACCTTTGACTTGAACGGGTTCCAGGTCATTGTCAAGGATGTGTGTGATTGTTAAGTAGCTTGACAGGCTTTTTCGATGATGGTTGATCTCATTCGGATCAGTTTGGGGCTGAAAAAGCAAAAGGCCGAAGGTTCACATAGAACCTTCGGCCTTTTGAGCGAAGAGAAGGGAGGAGGTTGGTTGATGCCTTCTCCCTTCAATGTTGGAACTACCGGCACTTGCTCGGTGACTTGAACTGACCCGCCACGGTTCCCTGTCCACCCAGCAGCACCCAGTTTGCGGCTGGAGCTGGCGTGTATGGATTGAGTTTACCTTCAACACGGTTGTTGAGCGTGTCGCAGATAATGATGGACACCGCGTCCCGCAATCCAACTGGTGTGGTTGGATCAGTGAACTGAGCCAGGGTGACACCTTCTGGAGCGCGGCTTTGGCCGAGAGCCGTGCCATTGCCGTTGGTGAGAATGACACCCGCGCCAGCCGGAGTATTGACTGGAGCTGGATGCAATTTCACGCGGTTGTTGCCGGTATCAGCGATAAACAGGTTGCCCGCGCTGTCGCACGCCACACCTTGTGGATTCTTGACGTTGGCTGCTCCCGTTCCAGAAGTCGCCACCGGCAGACCGGTATTGGTTACCGCCACGGTGTTGGCATTGACGATCTTGAGCACACGGCTGTTGCTGCCCTGATCGGCAACGTAAAGGTTAAATTCAAAGTCAATTGCCAGACCGTGTGGAATGCTCACCTGACCCGCACCCGTTCCGCCTGTTGCCAGGATCTGGTTGGTTGCGGCAGCGTTCACACCACCGAGGTAGCGAATGACGCGGAAGTTGTTGGTGTCTGACACATAGACGTTGCCTTCGATATCCACCGTGATGCCAAACGGTGCCTTCACCCGCTCAATGGTCGTACCGTTGATCGCCAACGTTGACCAGTCTGCCGGGAGAAGACCACCATTGATACCAACCTGGATACGGTTGTTTTGGGTGTCAGCCACATAGACGATGTCGTCGGCTGGATCAAGCGGGTTGTCGCCTGGATCCACTGCGACGGCTTCGGGAGCGCGGAAGTCGCCCTGAGCTGAACCACCCAGGAGTTTGCCCGTGCCCAGTACCGTCCAGTTCACGCCACCGTTGGTTGTGCGCTGGATGCGGTTATTGGCTGTGTCAGCCACATAGACCACCGGGAATTCGGCGCCGTTGATAATCAACTGCACCAGGTTGCTGTCGGCAATACCGCACTGAGCACTTGTCGCGCGCAGGAAGTAGCATCCAGCATCAGCGGCGGTTGCCGCCAAAATGGTCAGGGTTGAGGTGCCTGGAGCATCAATGATGGAGTAGTTGACACCATCATTGGTGATCGCCACGGCTGCGCCAACTCCGCCGCAATCAGCATCAAAGAACCACTGGGTTGTGGCCGTTGGATCGCTGATGGTGGCTGAGAAGACCGCATCGTTGCCGGTTGGAATGTTCTGGGCCGGAGGATCCGCCACCACCGTTACAGCCGCATTCACGAGTACTGGAACGATTTCGCTTGTCACCGCACCGCAGGCATTCATAATCGTCAGCGAGTAATCGCCGGCAAAATCAACCGTCACATCGCTCAAGGTCAAGACAGGTGTCGTTGAGCCTGCAACGCTGCCACCGCCCACCACCGGGCCATCAACTAACGCCCCACCTGGGCCAGTCCACTGCAGTGTCGTTCCTGGGCCGAAGCCACCGACCGGCACTGGAGCTGTCAGCGTCAGATCCTGACCAACGCACACGCTTTCGCTCGGATCGGCAACAATGTCAAATCCTGGCAATAAGGTCTGGTTGGTTTGCAGCGTCACGATGTTGCTGGCGATGAGACCGCACACGGTGGTCAATCGGCAGAAGTAGGTGCCGGCTGCAATAAAGGTCGGGTCGGTGATCGTCAAGGTTGGCGTATCCGCTCCCGAAATGGTACCGATTGGGCTGGCACCGTTGGCCAGAGCCGCCGGGCCGCCATTAAAGACCCATTCATAGGTCACGCCTGGACCTGGGGCTGGGCCGCCGGTGCAGACAAAATTGACCACTACGCCTGGTGCCGCACAGACGATACCATCATCCGAAACACCGCTGTCTTCATCAATCACGGTGGTCAGAACTGGTGTGTCTGGAACGACAACGAGGGAAGCAATCGTGCTCATGACCGGTCCGCATGGGTTGGTCACGGTTAATTGGTAATCACCAGTGTTTTCTGGATCCAGTGCACCAGTAATGGTCAAGGTTGCCGTGTCGGCACCCGTGACATTGGCCACCGGCGTGGCAACCAGTGAAACACCGTTGAAGAACCATTCAAACGTCAATCCTGGAGCTGGAGCAAGGGCTGGGGTCGTGACGATGTTGACATTCGCACCTTCGCACACAAGTTCTGGATTGTCTGGAGTTGGCAGACCGTCAACCACAAAGCTCGCTGTGATTGGGGTCGGCAATGGATCGCTAATTGTGACCGTTTGGGTCTGACTGAAGATGCCTGGGCCGCAGGCTCCACCACCACCTGGGGTGATCAAGCAGCGATAGGCACCCTGTTGACCGGGCACAATGTCGGTAATGGTGAGGACTTCAGTTGTCGCACCAGCAATGTTGCCGCCGTCGACCACCGGGTTCAACCCGCGATACCACTGATAGGTGGCACCGATAAAGGTTGGCACGGTCAACGTGACATCGTTGTTTGGCGCGGCAGAGCACACATCCGGCGGATCCGGAATGGCCATGGTCGCGATTGGAGCCACGACGAGTTCATTGACGCGCAATGGCGCCAGGCTGCTGGTAACGGTTGGTGGGACGCAGCCAGGAGCGGCTGTCACCACGCAGTCGTAGCCTTCAAGCGGGTCGCCAGCGTCAAACGAACCGTCAACATTGCTGATCAAGAGCGTGTTGGTGAGTGCACCCGCCCAGCTTCCAGCACCCATCGTGCCGTCGTTGGTTGGGAATGGCACACCATTTAACCGCCACTGGTAGGCCGCACCGGCAAAGGTTGGCACCGAGAACGTGGCGCTTTGGCCTTCGCAAATGCTGGTGACCACTGGCGTCACCACCGTGGTGATGGTTGGCGGCAAGGTTGCATTCACCACCAGTGCCACAGCGGTGCTGGTCGCGCCCAGTGAGCAGGCATTGGACACCACACAGCGATAGAAGCCCGTGTCGGCCTGATCTGTCGGGCTGATGGTGTAGGTCGAGGCAACCGCACCGATGATGTTTGAGTATGGACCAACTTCAAGCAGGCTGTACTGCCACTGGAAGTTCGTCGCATTGAGCGTGGTGGCTGGATCCAGACTGAAGATCACTGTTGAACCTTCGCAGGTTGGTGAAGTTGCCACCATGGCAATCGCACCATCCAGATCCGGGGTTACCGTCAAGGTAATTGGCGGAGCGCTAAAGAACATTCCACCTGGGGCACAAGGATGCATGACCTGAACGTCATAGTCCCCAGCCGCCATCGTGTCAATGTTGAGCAGGGTCAACGTCTGGGTAAAGGCGCCGGTAAAGCCGCCCGTTCCCAAGGTGCCGTTGTCGGTGGCAAACGGCACGCCGTTTTGCCGCCAGACAAAACCCGTGGCACCTGGCACATCCGGGACTCGGAAGACCACGGTGTCGGTTTCGCAGGCATTAGCTGGACCTGGGGTCTGGCCGCCGTTGTTGATTTCCACAGTCGTATTGAGCGTGGCCGGGATTGGTGGGGTGACCGTCAGGGTCAATGGCAGGGCATCCGCACTGCTGCAGGTGCCGGTGGTCACGCGAATGCGATACCGGGCACCGTTGTCAGCCGGGAAGGCCACTGGAATGTTGAGGAAGGTTGGCGAAGCCGATGGGCCAGCCAGGTCAACGAATGGGGCTACACCATCCGGGCTGCGTTGCAGCGTGTAGGTCACGCCAGCACCCGGAGGGGTAAATCCACCCGTCATATCAAAGATATAGTTGCCTGGGCAGAGGGTCACCGCGCCGTCGCATTCGGTTGGACCAGGACCCGCACAGGTCTGGGTGGCGACTGGGCCAGGAATGACATTGACGTTGACGCCCGTGCTCTGGAAGTTGCCGCAGGGGTGCATGACAAAGCAGCGATACACACCATCCGAGGTTGGATCCTGGACGTTGGTGATCGTCAGGGTGGTTGTTTGGGCACCTGAAATCGTGATGAGGCCAGATGGGCCATTGATCAGATCAACGCCAGCCTGACGCCATTGATAGGAGGTGGCACCTGGAATGGTTGGAATCGTGAAGACCAGTGTCGCGCCTGAGCAGGCTTGCACCGGTGGTGGGCTGGTTTGTGGGGCGCCGCCATCCACGCTTACGGTGGTGTCTGCGGTTCCCGGTGAAGCCGGATTGACCGTCAGGGCGACCGGGTCGGCATCGGCGTTTCCACACGATGTCACCACACGCACCCGATATTGAGCCCCGTTATCGGCCAAAACTGCCGAGTACAGGAAGGCTGAGGTCGCTTGTGGACCGGCAACCGGCACAAATGGGGCAATTCCGTCTGGGCTTCGCAGCAGGAAGTAGGTAATGCCTGGTCCTGGGGCTGTAATACCCAGATCGTCAAAGGTTCCAGAATCACCTTCGCAGAGCGTGACCGCGCCGTCGCAATCCGCATCGAAGCAGGTTTGATCAGCCACGGCGGCTGGATCAACCGTGACCGTCACAATGTTGCTCGTCACGCCTGGATCAACAGTACAGTTATTGTCGGCTAACAGGGTAAAATCACCCATTCCGGCCACAATCCCGCTGATCGTCAGCGTTCCCGTGTTGGCGCCCGAAATCGTTCCGAAACCAGGCGTAAAGCCGTCAGTAAGTGGTCCGCCGTTGAGTTGCCACTGGAACGTGCTTGGTGTTCCACCAATTGGAGTTGAGAAGATCTGCAGTGTGCTGCCTTCACAAATCGTTGTGCCTGGACTGGCCACAATATTGACCGCTGTAATGGCTGCCGTTAGTGTCAACTGAATGGTCGGCATTCCCACAATGGCGTCGGTCGGCGAGGCTGCCGGGTCGCCATCACCTGGGTCAATGTCAGGTGGGAAGTCAAAGCATGGTGTGTTGCGACCAAGGACGCGGAAGAAGGCGCCATTGTCCGCCGCCACCGTGGTTCGGTTGAAGACCGGCGAGGCAACGATGCCGCCGATATTCGTCCAGGTCACCCCGCCGTCAATACTGCGTTGCAGGCGGTATTCATCAGCACCGGAAATCACACCCGTGATCGTGACAATGTCACCCACGGCGCAATATGGATTTGGCGTGGCGTTGATGTTGAGGTGTTGTGGTTGAATCGTTACACCCAAGGCAATAGCGTTGCTCAGGGTTGATCCGCAGTTGTTGGTCACAAAGCAGGTGTAGTTCCCTGAATCCGACCCTTGAACACCCGCGAGAACCAGCGTATTGCTGGTGGCACCTGGGATATCAATCCCGTCTTTGCGCCACTGGAAGGTATTGGCGCTTGTGGCGTTGGCGGTGAAGGTCACCGTATCGCCCTGGCACGGGGTGGCATTGTCAACCGTGATGTTGACGGTTGGTGGGTTGTTGTTGGCCGCCACCTGAATATCGTCCACAAAGAACCCACGGCTGTTGGCGTTGATGCCGCTGTTGTTCACCGCGCTAAAGCGCCAGCGGAACTGCAGGAACCGGCCTGCCGCGCCAGTCAATGGGATCGAGATGGCGGTAAATGGATCAGTGTTGGTGGCGGCTTCGACCAGTGGCACACCGGTGCCCTGGTTGGAGGCGATCACCGTGAACCCGCCTGCGAACGACGAGGTGGCGCTGGTTCGCATTTCAATAAATGCCTGCCGGGTACCGACGGCAGCCGGCGCCGTGCGCAGGAAGTAGTTGAGGTTCAACGTCGCACCGCCGCAAATACCGGTCAGGTTATAGTCAGCGCACACGTTCGCGCCTGTTCCGGATCGGAGTTCGCCCGCCGAAATCGAGACATTCGGGCTGGCGATTGAGCAGCTTGCGTTGTTGCGGAAGCCAGCGCAATTTGGCGCCGAGTGACCCGCATTATTGATTGGGTCGCCGCCAGTACCTGGCGTACAGGCCGGCGCGGCAGATGAAATAGTGATCTGCCACAGATTGTTGATTCCGGTTGGCACACGGACATAGCTCCCAGCCGGATTGAAGGTATCCGTTCCTGGGAACGCATTCGGCACTACATCCAATCCGCCCTTTGACGAATCCGTCGGCAACGAGGCGCTGGCCGGAGCGTTCGGGGAAGGAAGGACCTGGATGGATCCGGTATTGGCATCGCTTACATAAATTGAGCCATCCCGGTCAATCGCCACGGCTAGTGGCGTTCCTCGGAAGTTTTTGGCGAAGGGGCTGTAGAGGTCCACGTCACTGCCGCCAAAGATGCGATCCGCATCAAAATCTTCCTCATTCGTTGGGGTGGTGAATTCGATCACCCGTCCATTCATTGAATCAGCCAGATAGAAGCCGCCGGTTGGCGACACCGCGATAGAGCCGATTCCTTTCAATGGAAGCTTGGAAGCATCCTTGCTGACTTTCTTGCCCACCTTGTCAATCACACGCGCCAGGGTTGGGGTGGTGGACGCTTCGGTATAGACGAACACTTGATTGGTCCCGGAGTCGGTGACAAACAATTCTTCGAAAAAGTGGGTGACTGCAATACCAGATGGAGACTTAAAGGCTTCATTTTCAAGCACATTGACGGGAGCGGCATCGGTGGTGTGATACACAACGACCCGTTTGTTGCCTTGATCGGTGACATAGAGGAAGTCACCGTTTGCCGAGGTGGTGCCAACGGCAACGCCGGTCGGATAGTCAAGTCCGGCCCGCTTGCTCCGCGGCTGGTTGTCAGTAAAACTTTCCTGTCCCCAGACGAGGTCTGCCGCAGTATCGGTCGTAAACGGCGAATCAAAGCGCAGAACCCGATTGTTTCCGGCATCGGCCACAAACAGGTTCCCAGCTTTATCAACCGCGACTCCGACTGGATGAGAGAGGCTTTCAGAACTGATGCCACGGCTGTTGGCGGCAAGTGTTCCAAAATCAGGCTGTCCCAGCACGATGCCTGGAGCCGCACCGGCCTGGAAATCTTTCACACTTGCCCAACCAAGTACCCGATTATTCGAGGTATCAGCCACATAAAATCGGCTGGGCTGGACGCTTGAATCTAAGGCAAGCCCACCAGCATTGTGATAGCTGATTGAGGTTCCCTGTAGATCACTTTGACCTATAACCGCAGGTCCTTGTGGAGTGGCACCACGCAAAAGCGGGGTGATCGTCCGTGGGGAAGAGGCGGTCAAGGTCGGGTTAGCAGCGGAGGGCCAGAGGCTGCTGCTAACCAACAATAGGGACATCACCAGGAAGACCCCTATTGCCGCAAAACCTTGTTTCTTCACGATACGTGTGTACATTGACGTTTCTCCTCTGTTGTTTCTGCGACCTAACTCCCAAGAAAGCAGGATTCAACTGCCAGGCAGTCATCCCGCGGACTTTACCTGAAAGCCGAGCAGGTCGGACTGATCGGAGTTGAACTGTGGTAGATTTTCCCCTTGTCGCATTTCAATTGAAGATACCATCCAAGCATCACAAAAAGAGTATCTTATTAAAGGCTCACTCTTGATTGAGCTGGGCCGTAGGATGCGGGGTTTTTGGGTAGAACACTTGTGATAGATACCGGGTTCAACCTTCGCCTCAAGGAGGCTTGTCCAGGACCGTTTAGAAATAGTACATGCCCTTTGGCAGGTTTTTTTCAGCCTGGAGCGTTTCCCGGGGGTGGTGCTGAATCGGTCTATCACTTCGGGAAAGGGTTTGATCTTTCCCTGACGAATTGAAGAGAAGGGGCACAGATGGAAGCTGTGCGGGATGCAAGACCAAAAAGTGTGTTTTGAATGAGATGGTTATTGTTAAAAGGCTGAGGTGACTACCTAGCGCAACCTTCTCACACTCGCAAATTGCTTGTCAAGCAGTCCGAAAAGTCAGGAACTGGGGCGTTTTTCCAGCCTCAGCCAGTAAAAACCACAAAGTAACTGTTTCAGGAATTGAAAAATGCGAATGGAGCATGTTTTGTTTAGCAAACCCCATACCACGTTTGCCCATCACAGCGCGTGAAACAACTTGACAGAGTCTTCTTTTCCCTTGTACTTTGCGATTCTCGCTTCTGTTTTCATGTATTTCCGAAAAGAGAGGCAGCCTGTATTCATTTCAATCACAGTAAGGTGGTGATACAACGTGGCTCAGGTCGAACTGTACCCAGGTGAGTCAATCGAGAGCGCGCTTCGCCGGTTTAAACGATTGGTCCAACGCGAAGGCATTATTGCCGACGTGAAGAAACATCGGTTTTTTGTCAAACCTGGTGAGCGAAAGCGATTGAAATCCGAATTGGCCCGGAAACGGCAGCGATCCAGTATGCGCAAGCGCCGGGTTGATAGCGGACGCTAAAACACCCATAGCGGTACAATTACACAGGTGCGGCGGTCAAGGGGAACAACCTCACGGGGGCAACTCTTGACCGCCGTTTCTGCTTTCAGGGGCTGGTTGCTGGTGCTTGATCCTTTGAAATCAAGTCTTTGCCAGAAACCAGGGCATCGGGCTTCGGCGCCTGGGATTGAAGAATTTCGGGCCGTCGGCTCAAGAATCACTCCTTTCTGACCGATGTCCTCAGTCCTGAGCCCCATAAGTGCCAGGATCAAAGAAATGTGAGCCTGTTTGGAGACAAGGAGCTGGGGAGACAAGGGGACACGGAGACAATTCACAAGGTTTGTAAGTTTGAATAAACTCCGATTGAGAGCGGGGGAAGGCGACCATAGCGCCATAAGGATTCCAGGCCCGCAGGGTCGTCGTGTAATAGCCGTGGTGCGAAGCCCACGGTCACGGCCAGGACGAGACCCAAGCCCGACCAGAGCGTCATTCAATACCAACGGAAAGAACACAAGGTTTCTTATCCTGGCACTTATGCCCCTGTTCCCTGTTCCCTTGTCCAGATCGGACAAGGTTCCCTTATCCTGGCGCTTATAGCCCTCAAACCCAGGTCCGACTTATAAATTCATCATGTGCGTTCGAGGACGAGGTTACTATGAAACAGACCAATCACACCTTCAGTCAGGTGGCATTTAGCTGGTTGATGCTCCTGGGACTGGTATTTGGTTTCCAGCCGATCACGCTGGCGACAAGCACTGGCGGGACAAAGTCCAAAGGGTCAAAGGCCAAAGCCTCGACACCATCCAAGAAAAGTTCCGCCTCGAAACCCTCGACTTCAACCAAAGCTGGAGCCCGTGCCAAGAAGTCGCCCGCAAAGCCGGCTGGCCGGTCGTCAAAAGCCGCTTCGAAAACAGCTCCGTCAAAAAGCAAACCCGCAAGCGCCAGTTCAAATCGCGCTTCGAAGTCAAAAACACGTCCCACGTCCTCCCGCGCTGGAAAAAAAGCAGTTGCCTCCAAATCAACCGTAAGTCGAAAAAACAGCCGGGCGGCCCGGATTGCGGCCCGCCGTGAAGCCGAGCGCCGGGCCGCCGCCGCCCGCCTGGCGCGGATCCGAGCGGTAGACAATGGCTTGCTGGCCAGTACCCAAAATCAAATTGAATCTGACGATTTGACCGGGGAAAACCTGCATATTCGGCAACTGGCCCTTGAGGCATTGGGGGACAACCCCGGAACCGTGGTGGTCATGGATGCCAACTCAGGCCGGGTTTTAAGCATGGTCAATCAAGCCTGGGCGGTCAGTCGGCCCTTTAAACCCTGTTCCACAATTAAGTTGCTGACTTCATTGGCAGCGTTGAGAGAGGGGATTGCCGACCCTGACACCCCGCTGGCCTTTGGGCGAACCCAGTTCACCATGACTCAAGCCCTGGCACGCTCGAATAATGAATACTTTCAGGATCTTGGGGAGCAAATTGGATTAGAGCGGATGTTGGCCTATGCCCGCGAAGCTGGCTTTGGCCAACCGACCGAGGTCAATGTCCCCGGTGAGAGCAACGGGTACCTGCCAACCTCGGCCAACAATCTGCGACGAGTTTTCAGCCATGGGGATGGTTTTGGGATCACCGCCGTTCAGTTGGCTGCGTTTACAGCGGCGATTGCCAATGGGGGGACCGTCTATAAACCACAGATTCTGCGCACCCAGGACGACCTCAAGAATTTTAAACCCGAAGTGGCCAGCACCATCTCGATTCCGGAGCCTGTCCGGGCAAAGCTGATCGAAGGGATGCTGGCTGCGGTTGACCATGGCACAGCACGCCGATCAAATGCGGCCACTCTGGCAGTGGCTGGAAAAACTGGAAGTTGTGATTGTTATTGTGCCCAGGGAACCAAGCTGGGTCTGTTTACTTCGTTTATTAACCCGGCTGATCCCAGCCTGGTGATTTCAGTCATTACCACCGGATCCCGACAGCGGGGATCGTTGGCCTCAATTGTAGCCGGGAATATTTACAATGGGTTGGCTGAGACCGGCGGATTGACTGCCACACCGCGTTCAGCACCCCTGCGGGTTGGACGGGATGCAAAGGGGAACCTGATGCTGACCAATCAACCGAAGTGAAGTTTTCCTGATCCGGATGGGAATGACATCAGGTTCAGATGGGTTGAAAGAGTTCGGTCAGCGGGCTCCAGGTTTGGAAACTTGATTTCATCTGACAATCGGTTCGCCCTTCAGTACCCCCTTTGATTGCGCCAATCCTGTTTTTGGGGTTGCGTAACACGAGAATTAGGGTAAAGTGGCGGACTTCACCCCACGTTCAAAATATTGACCCCGCTGATTCTTTGGTTTGACCGGTTGGAAATGATTTAATACGGGTGCCTGATGTTTCCTAGATAGTGGATAGCGGTTCACGTATAGTTACTACCTACTGAACGCTATCCATTTGACCCACTTCGTTGTTGTGCTTTGATCACCTTCTGGTTTGATAAGTGCAGTCATTTCTAAGCCCAGATCAAAAAAGCAGGGGACGTGGTGCGAAGTGAAAACTATGGCACGTTAAATGCAGAGGAAAGTCTGCGCCAGAGTAACAACCCAAAAACTACACACTTTTACTTTCCAATCAGAAGTTTTTCCAAAAAAAGACAGTCTTTACATCATGAGTGAGTCATGAACTCTCCCGTTCAGCTTCTTTTGTCTGAAGAACCCTGTCATTTTGTAGTTTTTTGAAGTTTTTTAGCTTAAAGACGAAACAATCAAAGCCTGAGAAAGAGATGTGACGCATTCAGAGCGTTCCAACCTATAGAGGAGGACCAGAATGTTGAAACCAGGAAGGAAACTATTCAGCACTTTTAGTTGGCTGACCTGCGGTGTTTTACTCGCTGGTGGTGCTATTGCCACCCTTCGTCCCGTAGCCGCCAACAGTGCAGCGCGGAGTTCGCTGCCTGAAGCAGCTCCGATGGTTCAGCAAGTAGCTCCATTGGAGTTTTTTCCCGTTCCCGAAACCGGAGCGGTGACATTTCGCGCCCAGACCGCCAAAGGCCCCGACTTTTACTTACTTGATGGCCGAGATTTGCCAGAGGGGAGTTCAGTCGAGGCGTTCCGGGCTTCATACAGCACTTCAGCCCAACCGCTGGCCATGATCACGGCTGACATCAATGGTGATGGCAGCACTGATATTTTGACCAGTTATGGTGCCTCTGACAGCCAGGGATTTCTGACGTTCCGGGCACAGGATGGCCAGGGCCAATTTTCAGAAACCAAAGTTTCATCCCTGTCATCCAACACCCCAATCGCTTTTCGGGTTGGGGATTTTAACGCTGACGGGCTGGCTGATTTGGCGGTGGTGAATGCCACGACCAACAAGCTCTCCCTGGTGGCTGGTGATGGCCAGGGGAACTTCAGCGCATTGACGGACCTTTCGGTTGGCAATGCGTCAACTGCTCTGGCCGTGACCGATCTCAATCATAGCGGTCTGCCAGGGATTGTGGTTGGCGATGCCTCAGGTGAAATTCGGGTGATTGCCCGCAAAGACACCTCCTTTACCTATGAAGCCACTGAAGCTCAGGTATTGAAGGCTGGCGCCGGAGTGGTGGCGATTGAAGCCGCCGATCTGAATGCTGACCAACACACTGATCTGGTTGTCGCCACCAAAGCTGGTGTCGAAATCTGGGTGGGCGATGGAGACGGGAATTTTTCACGCAAAACCACGCTGGCTTCGAGCGAAGCGCTTTCAGCCCTGGCCGTGCGTGATCTGAACCTGGATGTGCACGCTGATATCGTTGCGGCCACTGTCAACGGTACGGTCAATGTCTGGACCAATCAAAAAGGGTCCGGGTTTGGCACCGCCTATACCTTCAAGCCCGCCAGCAGTGCGGCAACCGTGAAAATTGACTGGATGGACACCGATGCCTATCCAGACATTATCGTGGTTGATAGTGCCAACAGCCAGGTTGCGGTTTCCTTGAGCCGCAATGGCCGGTCATTTGGCCAAACAGCGACCTACAAAGTGGATTCAAATCCAGTTGATGTCGCCATCGGACGGTTTGACATTGACGCGGTCAGCGATATGGTGGTCGCCAGGCGCGGCCAGAATACACAGACCGTTTCGTTTACCTATGGTCCACAACAGGTCCAAAACGACACGATTTTTGTGACTGACCTGCGTGGTCTTTTGAATATCCCTGTCAATGGCACGATGGCCGACATTTCGAGCCGGGTGACTAACAACCTCCCGGTGACGTTCCTGGATGCCATGATTGCCGCCAACAACGACCCAGGACCGGAAGTGATTGCCTTCCGGGTGGGTGAAGATACTTCTCTGGGGATTCCTCCAGGACTGGCCGGAAGCAATCTCCGCGAACCTCCGGTACTCAACCAGAGCATTGTGTTCCCCAACACGATCATCGTTGGAACCACTGGTGAACGGTTGTACAACGTCAATTTGGTGAACACTGTGGGCGTGACGGGCTTGACCAGCCTCACTCTGACGGCCCCCAATGGAAACGGCACCACGATTCGTGGTGAAAACCTGGCTGGAACAACCACCCGCGGAAACGGCGGTCTGCCACGAGTTTTGGGCAGCACGACTGAAACCGCCGTGGCCAATATCAATAAGGTTGGCCCAGACATCCGCATCGTGGGTGACAATCTGTTCAACACCGGGTTTGAAGTTGGTGCTTCAACCTGCCGGTTTGAAAGTCTGATTATTGCCGGTTTTAACCGCTTTGGCTCACAGGGCGGTGTCGGCGCCTCAGCGATTGAACTCAATGGTGTCGGCTCTCAAAGCAACACCATTTCAAACTGCTACCTCGGTGCGCTCGACCTTTTTGGCTCGTCCAACTTCCTGAATGCCGATGGTGATTTGACCATTTCAAATGGTTCATTTACCAACACGCCACAAGCGGGTGGTACTCCAGGAGTGAATGATGCCGACGTCTTTCGACTCGGGAACCGACGCGGGGTACGCATCAATGGGGCGGGGAATACCACCGTCACCAGTGTGAGTGCCTCAGGCCAATCAGGCCGGACGATTATTTCCGGAAACCACGATCACGGGATTTTGGTTGAAGGCGGCAGCGCCTCAAACCAGATCACCAACAACTTCATCGGGGTTCTCCGCAATGGGGCCACCCCATTTGGAAACGGTTTTGAACCGAATCCAAGCTCTGGTTCAGCCGGCATCGAGTTGCGAAACAATGCCACCGGCAACACCATTTCAGGCAACACGATTTCCTGCAGCGGTGTGAACGGAAACAATGGATTTGTCGCTGACACCGTGAACGGTATTTTGTACACGGCTCAGGGGAATAATGCTGGACCAAGCCGCAACACCATTCAAAACAACTTGATTGGTTTGCAAGCGAGCGGCATCAACGTGCCGTTGTTTACCTCGCTGGTCCCCGCCCGGAACACCGGATCAGGGATTTTGTTTGAAACCTCCTCGACATTTAACACCATCACCAACAACACCGTATCGGCCAACGTGGTGCATGGGATTTTCATTCGGGATCTGGGAACAAACAGCAACACCGTCACCAATAACCGGGTTGGAACGGATTCAACTGGCCGATTGACCAACGGTGGTGACCCAACCACCAACAATCGTGGCAACCAGCAAAACGGAATCGTGGTCTCTGACCAGGCTTCATTGAACACACTTGACGGAAACACGGTTTCCAACAACCTGATTGACGGTGTGGCCGTGGTGGATACCTACTTTGTGGCTGGCCACCCATTCCCCGGAAATCAGGGGACAGATGGAAACCAGATTATCAATAACCGGATTGGCACTGACAGTTCAGCCACCACTACGGCGCTTGGCGCGGTGCTTTCCAACGGTCGTCACGGGATTGCCCTCGGTCTTGGCCCAGGTGGTCAGGACGGTAACGTTCAATTGAACCTCTTCCGGCGCAATCTGATTTTCTTCAATGGCATTGCCCCAGTCCCAAGTGGCGATGGCATCAACATTGACGGCGACAACTGCGACCTCAACACCATTACCGAATGCTCAATCGTGGGCAACGGTATTCGTGGCATCCGCATTGTCACCAACCAGATCGGGAATCCGCGCGAAGGTCCACGCGGTGTTTCTGGCGCCAATTCATTTGCCCACGAAAAATACACCGTGACGGCGGATGATGATGGAACTTCAGAACTGGCGGATGCTCCGGCGAGCCCACCTGCGGTTCCAGTGAGCCAGCCACGGGCCGCCATCAAGGTGAAATCAGCCTTGTTAAACGGTAACTCCTTGCAGGTTGTCGGCGAATTGGGTCGCAACTATGTTTCAGGTGCAAACCAGTTCACGGTTGAAGTCTATGCGTCGAGCACCACCTCGGTTCCAGGTGCGGGCAACAATTCAGCCGGTATCACGCAGCGCTTCCTTGGTACAACCACCGTGGCCGCGACCGTGACTCCATCAACCTGGTCATTGACCACCACGGGCGCTCAGATCGGTGACGTGATCACCGCGACCCTGCGCAGCCCAGGTGGGGCAACCTCGGAAATCTCAGTTGCCAAACTGGTTGATCAAGGACCAGCCCAGGGAACACCATCCTTCTCGCTGAATCTGGTGAATGCTGGACCACCACTGACCTTGACCCCAATTTCAGGTCTGGACTTTGGTGACGTGCCGATCAATACCACCAAACAGGCAACGGTTCGCTTGTTGAGCACAGGCACGTTGGGCGCCCCGATTACCGTCAGCGCCATTACCTTAACCAATCCAGGCGGCAGTCCGGCGCAATTTATTTTGCAGCCTCTGACCACCTCCTTGCCGGTGACCTTGCCGCCAACCACGGAATTGACGGGTTCACCAGGCTCCTTTGTTGACTTTGCAGTCACGGCGGCACCGACCACCATTGGTGTCAAAAACGGCGAAGTCACCCTCACCATTACCACCACCCTCAATCAAAACTTTGTCCTGCCGTTGCGAGTCAATGGAACAGGTCAGGCCATCTCGACCAATCCAGGCAATGGTGCCACTCTCAACTTTGGAAGCATTACCGTGGGTGAAACCAGCGGAGTCCAAACCGTTACCGTAACCAACACCGGCGCGGCGCCGTTGACGGTTTCGCTGACATTGGCAGGCATTGATTTCATCTATGACAATGGCTTTAGCCCAAGCATCGGAGCGATTAACCCGAATGGAGCGGTCACGATCCCATTGCGCTTTAGACCAACCACAACTGGCCAGCGAACTGGGACCTTGAGCATTGCGCATAATGCTCCAAATACCGCTTCTCCAATTGTGATTAATCTGGTCGGCGTTGGCCTTGCACCACCTGCACCACTTTTGGGTAGTGTGACGATTAACGGTGTGCCGATTGGCAGCGTGATTGACTTCGGCAATGTGGCCGTCGGTGATCAGTCATGCCGTCAGTTGGTCGTTACCAACACCGGTAACTCAACCCTGGTCTTTAATGCCACGGTTCAAGGCAATGGATTTAGCGGTGGAACGGGTAACCAGCAGGTGCCAGGTGGTGCCTCCGGTACCTTCCAAATCTGCTTTACACCACCAACCACTGGCGACTTTACTGGATCGTTGGTGATTGCTTCCAATGCGGACAATAATCCAACGGTAACTGCCAGTCTGACGGGCCGCGGCGTTGCACCCGCAATTTCGCTCAACCCAACCCAAATCCAGTTTGGTAGCATAGCCGTCAATCAGACCTCAACCCAGGCGGTGTCAATCACCAACACTGGAAACGCGGTGTTGAACGTGACCAGCATCATCGTGAATGGACAGGGCTTCCAGGCTCAGGGCGTACCAGGAACACCGTTCCAGTTACAGCCCGGATCTTCACAGTCCTTCCAGATTGCCTTTACACCAACTTCCACTGGAGCCTTTAGTGGAACCCTGACCGTGACCAGCAATGCCCGAAACGCGACTGCAGTGACGGCAAGCCTGTCAGGTTCAGGTGGTGACAACATCAGCCCAACCGTATCGGTGAGCGACCCACGTTCCGGTCAGGCATTTGCTTCTGGTACGCGGACAACGGTTCGGTTCTCCGCCAACGACAATGTCGGTGTCACTGGCATTGACGTGTTCTTCTCAGACGGTGGGTCCTTCAGCCTGGTCGCTGCCGGGCTCTCTGGTGGAACAACTGCCTTTGACCTGAGCTTTAGCCAGTCAGTCAATACCACCAATGCGCGTGTTCGGGTGACCGCTCGCGACGCAGCCGGTAACAGTGGCAGCGCTGAAACTGGAAACTTCACCGTTGGGCCAGCCCCAATTGTGATTGGTCCAAAGGTCAAGGTGAGTGGCAAACTGAGAATCGAAGGCGGTGGCTCAAACATCGCGTTGAGCGGTGCGGTTCTCTTGATCAATGGTGCTGATGCCGGACAATTGCTGATTCTCAAGTCCAGCAAGAACCGGTTTATCACCTCCAGCCCGGTGACTTCACAAATTCCACGGGGCGCGACAGTTCAACTTTCAATTCGTAACCCGAATGGAGTGGTTGGACCAGCCGTAGCGTTTTCACGTCCGTAAAAAAACAGCAACACCGTGAGCTTTCCGGCTGGGATGAAGATTCTTCATCCCAGCCGTTTCTTTTTTAGGGAGTCGGATGGAAATATCATACCATCAGGGTTCAGGGTTCAGGGTTCAGGGTTCAGAGCCAGATACTCCACGTTGAGTGGTACCCGCCAGTTCCCCAGTCTTCATCTTGAGTGGGATCAGTCAACTCATCGCCGAACCAGTCTTCATCTTGAGTGGGATCAGTCAACTCATCGCCGAAACCCTGAACCCCGAACCCTGAACCCGATTTCAGTGGGATTTTATTTTCTTCTGGGTCCCTTAGAAGCAGGATTGAGAGCCATTCCTCATCCTTCATCCCTCATCCCTTGAAAGAACCCCGAACCCTGATATCAACTCACATGGTCACATGGCAAAATAGTGATATTCAAGCTCGTTGATCAATCGCCGAACTGATCCTGCTCCAAGCCACAACCAGGTGGCCGCACCACAAACCAACCCGCACACCGCAAATTCAAAGCCAAACAAGTTGCTAAGAAAATAGCTTATGACGAGATTGATGGCGAATCCCCAGCTCAAAGGCCATAACACGGCTGAAGGTTGTGAAAAACTAAACAGTATCAAGCCTTGAAACAAAGCCAGCGCCAAACACCCATATCCAAATGTTCCAAGCAAGGCAATGCCGCGCACAATTGGGGCTTGAGCTGCGGAAGCCGTGAGCAACACCCAGATTGAATCCGGGAGGCTCCACACCAAAAGGAGGATCACGGCAACCAGACTCCCTAATCCAAATAAAAACCGTAAGTACTGGTTGTAAACCTGTTTATGAAAATTTCCTTGCAGAAGGTCTACCTGACCTGCCTGGTCAAAAACTCCTTGAGTAAATCGGAAGGCACATACCTCGACCCATCCAACCAGGAGAAAGAAAAGCAGTAATGCCAGATCAATACCAAGTTGATATTCGGGGTGGGCCACAAAGGGAGTTCCAAATCCAAAAGACACCACGGTTCCAGCAAGCCAGCGGTCTGTAAACAAAAAGGCAAAATACCCGCACCCAACCCAAAAATACGGAACCAGCAAGTACCCAAGGACCACTGGATCGGGAAAGGCTGCCAGTGGTTCTTGCACATTCAGGGCTGGTAATGCCCGGCGTGCCATCCAGGCAGTGCTGAGACCAGCCACAACCATCGAAGCGGTTTGCGCGGTTAATACTGGTACTGTGGTCAAAAGAACAAGCCCCAAATACACCCCGACGGAGATGGAAAATACCCCGGCAATGGCAGGTGTTGGGGTACAGACCGTCAAAATTCCACAACTCAGCCACAAAACACTGAGCAATCCAAAACTTATTGCACAGAGCACCAGTGTCTGATCCGGCAGCCAGTTTGAATAAAACCCACCTAATAAACCGGCACAGGCTACAATTCCTGAAACCAGAAGTCCCAGACGAAAGACTCGCACTAGAAAGACTCGTTCCAGTGCTGGTTCTTTCATGCCCTGATAAAACAACCCTCGGCGAGCCATGATTTGTAAAAACCCGCCATTCACAATCAGGCTCAGCATAATCGAAATAGATACAGCGGCGGCAGCCTCCGGCGTCAGTTTCCGTTCGGGAGAAAGCTCCAAACCAACGCCTCGTTCACTGAAAAACAATAAGAGCCAGGGCAGTGCATAGGCCAGGGACCGGGAAAAGCGGATCCCGTCAGCTTTGAATCTACTGTACCAGGTCGGCGGTAATCTTGAAGGCTGGGGCGGATTGTCTCCCGAGATCAGGCTGGGAAAGAGGTCTCGTGCCAGCGCAAAGATAGATTCCCTCGCAAAGTGTTCCTGAATCAGAACATCGGAATATCCAAGTGATTCAAGACGAGCGGCTGTTTCCCACTCATCAATAGGCGGGCCGCCCAGTGTCAGCAACTCTTTCTGGAGCTGTTCCCAACTTTCAGGAGTGATTGTTCGGCGCTCAAGAGAACTTCCGACTGGAAGCAACCGCTGCCGAAGGGGTAATAATTTTGAAGGGTCGGGCAGAGATGGCATGTCGGGTGACTGGTGTTGGGTGACTGGTGCTTATACCAGTTTGTAGTCAGTATTGGCTTCCAAATGGGTATAGCTTGGGTGCCGGGTTGGGAGGGATGTCACTGTTTTTTGCACTGTTTGATAGAGCGGATCAACCGGCATCTGGTCGCCTGCCTGGCCCAGATATTCCTGAACAAGCTTCGCCAGTGGCCGGTAAATTCCCAGCAACGTACCGCCAATATCGAAAAAAATCCATTCTGCCGAGAGGTGTGAGTGGTTCATGGCCCTTTAGCGAAATAGTGAAATAGCGAAATATAGCTTCTCAGAAAAAGATTTCCGTTCAGAGTAACGCCTTCAGGCGTGAGGTTTGCCGGGTGGGACGAACGATAAAACCCTCTCGTCTAAAGATGATACTCTAAACCTTTTTCTGAAGAGCTATTTCGCTCATTCCCCAATATGGTATGCTGCAAGTCATTCCCGCGTAATGCTTTTCTTTCAGGAGTACTTCAAAGGTTATGGTTCATCGCAAAAATACCTTGCTGGTCGTGGTGTGTCTGGCATTGATCGGTTGGGTTGTTCTGGTATCAGTTTTCAGTCAGGAGCCAGTCAGTCAGGCTGGGGGTGGGGCCGCTTCGTCTTCGACCACTTCGTTAATTGATTTTTTCCCACAAATTTCAAAACCAACACTTTCAGGGATCAAACCGAAAAATCCCAAAAAAGGAGTGGTGACTTCAGAAGCAACTTCATCATTTGTGAATGAAGTGAATATCAACCGGTATGTCGGCTATATCAAGGAATTGGCTGACTTTAAGTCCCGTTATAGCACATCTCCGGGGTGCGATGCTGCGGCAAACTACCTGATGAAGCACTTTTCGAGTCTTGGTTTTAAAACTGAACTCCAACCTTTTCCGATTGGACCGCGTCGGGCATCCAATGTGATTGCGACCTTGCCTGGAACGGCTGACAAAGAGGCCAAAGGAGCCTTTCTGGTGTTTGGGGCGCATTACGATTCGATTTCGCGGGATTCCGACCCACTCGTGACAGCGCCAGGGGCCGAAGATAATGCCAGCGGTACGGCGGCCTTGATGGAACTGGCCACGCTCTTTCACGATCATCCACCGCGGACAACGGTGGTTCTGGTCGCTTTTGCCGGTGAAGAAGAAGGTCTGATTGGAAGCACCGCCTATGTTGACTCGCTTCGGACAAGTGGCAGTGACAAACGAATGCAGGCGGCGTTGATTATGGACATGATCGGTTACACCAAAGATGCCGACCTCGATATTTTGTTTGAGACCAGTTCCAAATTTGAATCAATTGCGGCATTACCAACCAGTTTGGCCGCGGAGTTTACCAGGCTTCGGACTGAAACATCGCTGCGACCATTTGGGAGCGACCATGTGCCGTTTTTGAATGAAGATCTGCCAGCCTTTCTGGTGATTGAAAATGACTGGGATGCTTACCCGGCCTATCATCGGTCGTCGGATGTCCCGGCCAATATTTCAAATGACATGGCCGGTGAATCCATGAAGCTGGTCGCTGCCTGGGCGTACAAAATGGCCAACGAACGGATGTTAATCCCTGTCATTTCAACGATTTCCTACAAAAATAGCGCCCTGGTCGTCAAGGGTGAGAACTTTCAACGCGATGCCCAGATCGAGATTGATGACCAGCCTCTGGGACGCATTAAAGTGGCCCAGCCTGACGCGGCGGGAAGTGCAACCTATAAGCAGCTCAAGTCCAAAGATTCGCGCCTGACTTCACTTTTGCCTGAAGGAAAAGTGGTGACGATTACCGTCCTCAACCCACAAACGGGAACACGTTCGACACCATTTTCCTTTGAGCGAAAATGAATTGAATGAAGAATGTGGTTAGTGGTTAGTGGTTAGTGGTTAGAAATCAATACTTTCAAAGAAGAACCAGTACCCAATCACTAATCACTCTCCACCCAGGCGAATTACCAAAATTTTACCCAAATATTAGCCTGTTGCTTACCAAAAGACTGCCTTCACACCTGTTTTTGGGTCCTTTTGGTCCTTATGTTTTTACCTCACCATCCCCTGGACGCCCCATGACAACACGTTCCAAAAAAACACAACCTGAATCTGACCAGTCAAAAGCGAGTGATGGTGTGTTTGAACTGGTCTATGGCTGGGTGGTGCAGATTCCTTCCGGGCGGGTGATGACGTATGGGCAAATTTCGCGGTTGATTGACGAGCGCCTGTCCGCCGTTGGCGTCGGCTGGGCTTTAAAAGCCTGTCCGTATGACGAACGGCGCATCCCCTGGCATCGCGTCATCAACGCTCAAGGAACAATCAGTACGCGCCGGGTTTTGCTTGGCGCCCCGAATCTGCAGCAGGAATTACTCGAATCAGAAGGCGTTGAATTTGATACTTCTGGGAAACTTGACCTGCAAAAATACCAATGGTTTCCAGATGACAAACCCTCAGCATCAGAAAGCGAGTCCCCCAATGCTTGAAGTCGTCCTCAAACGATTTGACCATCCGGATGAGGTTCGGATGTTTGAAAAAGGAAAGTTTGAACTCGTGACCATCGGCGGCATCACCATTGGCCGGGCAACCTATGAGCCTGGCTGGAAATGGTCCGAACATGTTGCGCCGCTGGCGGGAACTCCGTTTTGCAATGTCGAACACGTTGGACTGGTTGTGTCTGGAACGGCAACCGCCGCGATGCAGGGCGGGGAAGTTCACCAGTTAACGCCCGGAACACTCTTCTATATTCCATCAACGCCACACGATAGCTGGGTGGTCGGTGATGAGCCGTATGTCTCGCTTCATTTTCTGGGAGCGGGGCAGTACACCAAATGATGGGCTGAGGGCCTGGGGCTGGGTACAGATTCAGAAGTGTCGAGCAAGAAACTATGACTGACACAAAAAACACGAAAAACACAAAAATATGGCTCAAGAAGAAGCAAAAGACTGGTTCAATCGTCATCCAGGAGCCTTGCTGGCTGGAAATCGCTTTGACACGCGAGCTGAGATTTTCAGCTATCTCAACGAGCTGTACCGGGCAGGCGCCGAACAGGTTCTGATTGATTTGGATGAGGTGGTGCGACCTGATACTGCCGAACCTGCTGCCCCGGCACTGACGGTGGTCCTCCCCGCCGACCCAGAAAAACGGTTGCGGATATTTGAGCTGTTTCATCAGGAAGCTGAACAGTTTGGACAAGATTTTGGCGGTGATGATGGTCAGTTTCGAGAAATGACCCGAGCCGAGGCCGAAGAATTAGGCGATCCATCGCTGGAAGGTGAACTGATCTATATTGATGACCCACTGGCAGATACCAGGCAACCAACGCTTCTTTTTTTGGTGGGATTAAAAAAGCGTCTTATGCAATACCAATGCTGTTTTTGTAAGAACGGGATTGAAGAAGGTGTGAAGATACATAATCCGCTTGACCCTTGTGCACTGATCATTGTTGCAAACATTGATCAGTCACGCCCAAACCAAAAAGAACAAGAACTATACTGTCACTTTGATTGTCTGCGCAAAGTGTTGAACAATGACAACTTGCTCTATATCAGAGACCCAGAGTTCTCAACGATTGGTGATGTTACATCCGAAGACTGCGAGGATGAGTCAGATGAAGACCCTTAACTTCCCTTGCGGAAAGGTCGGTTTTCGCCCGGATGGGCGCCGGAAAGTAGCCGGTGGGAAGCCTGCTTTGAGGCGCACCCACCGGAATATGGGCGCAGCATGCATGGTTCGCGCCCGGATGGGCACTGGACCAAAGTTTCAAGCGGGTCAGTGAACACTGCGATACCAGACCGAACCAATCTTCCAGCGCCCATCCGGGCGCGAGACGGGGCTGGGCAGTGAACCGGTGGTAGCGCCCAAAGCTGCGCGACCACCGGCTACTCTCCATCGCCCTCCGGGCGGGGGCTGTCAAGCTCAAGTGACCTTTCCGCAACGGAGTCTCAATAATCTTATTCTTCCGGCGTCAGTCCTGCTGCTCGCAATTGAGCTAACAGGCGTTCAGTTCGTTGACGTTCTCGTTCAAGTTGTTGGGAAACCTCAGTGAAACTCTTAAATGGGCTTCCATCCGGGTGGAAAAGCTTGATTTGATTTGACTCAGTTTCAAACCGAATACCCAGACGTGGGCTGATCCACTGGTGAAGGGATTCAATTGCGTGCAGCCGGTCATCACGGCGAATCCATCCACTGGCATCCATGTGACCAGGGTCAATCAGATAGTATTCTTCGACTCCGTGAATATCATAAAACTCAAGTTTTTGAGCCATTTCGGAAAGCCGATTTCCAGGTGACAACACCTCAAAAACTACCTGCGGCGCAATCCCGTTTTCGTTCCATTGAAGGTATGAACCTCGCCTCCCTTTAGGCCGTCCGAAGACAATCATCGCATCAGGTGCCACCCGACATTTATTGTTATTTTCGACCGGGTACCACAACAAATCGCCAGCAACAAACACATTTGGATCCGTGGCGAACTGAAATTCCAGACCTTCTTTAATTTTAACAATCCATTCAAATTGTTCAGTGTTGTCTGCCATGCGATTGCCATCGCTTTCCGGATAAATCACCTCAATGTGGGTTTGGGGATGGATAACAGTTGACATATCCGGCTCCTTTCTTTCGATGTGTGACAGGAAGCGTTATTATGATGACTGAGTAATTATTTTGCAATCGTAATCGGGGTTTTCATTGGGCAGGCAAGCCACAACTCTTCAATCTCTTCATTTTCAACCGCAATACAACCCCAGGTCCAGTCACAACTTGACCCATGCCCGTGAACTCCGACTTCGCCGCCAAGCGGCGTGTTCCACGGCGGACGTTCCTGTTTGGTTTGGGCGTCAACAATGGCGTCGTGTTGTTCCTGTGTAATCAAGCCTGAAGCCAGACCGCGTTGAGCATCCTCCTTGTTGGGGTAGCTCACGCCCAGAAACAAATGAAACTTGCTTTGTTCATTGCGGGTGCAGACATAAAATTTGCCTTCTGGAGTTCGGAAATCGCCTTCCCGCTCTTTGTCTGCGACTGGAGACGACCCTAATCCGACCTTGTAAGATTTGACGAGTTTTTGCTCAGCCCAGAGCTCAATCCGGCGAGTACCTTTAAAGATTTTGATTTCAGGGTTTTGAAGCGGGTAGGTGACCTGGGCTGTGTGGGCGGCGTCTCGGAGTCGAATTTCGGCAGCGGAAAGTTCGGTTCGAGTGGGATTCATGGCCGGAGGTTTTGACGTGCTACAGGCTGAAGAGAGAAAAAACAAACCACCCAGTATGGAGCGAATCGCGAGTAGTGAGTAGCGAGTAGTAAGTCGCAAAATCCAGGTCTTTTTTTCCATGAGTTGATTGCTTCTCATCTTTGACTTTTTGGATTGGCTACTTCGCTACTTCGCTACTTCGCTACCTTGCTCAATTAAAGACATTCAACCGCGAGCGCGACCGCATTGCCTCCGCCAAGGCAGAGGGAAGCGACACCACGTTTGGCACCACGGTCTTTCAGGGCGTGCAACAGTGTGACCAGCACACGGGCACCGCTGGCACCAATCGGGTGACCGAGAGCAACCGCACCGCCGTTGACATTAACTTTGGCTGGATCGGCGCCGATTTCACGAGTGACGGCGACAGCCTGGGCGGAAAATGCTTCGTTGAGTTCAAACAAATCCACGTCATCGAGCTTCCAGCCAGCTTTGGCAATCACTTTTTTCACGGCTTCGACCGGGGCCATCATGACCAGTTTCGGATCAACACCGCTCATGGCCTGGGCGACAATGCGCGCCATCGGCGCCCGACCAAGTGCTGTGGCCTGGTGTTCTGATGTGACGACAACGGCGGCGCCGCCGTCATTGATGCTGGAGGCATTGCCGGCGGTAACGCTTCCATCCTTTTTGAAGGCCGGTCTGAGTTTGACCAGACTGCTGGCGGTGGTGTCGGCGCGTGGGCCTTCGTCGGCGCTAAACACAATCGGATCGCCTTTTTTCTGCTGAATTGAGACTGTTTGAATTTCGGTTGTGAACTTCCCGGCGCTGGCGGCAGCGACGGCTTTGGCGTGTGAACTGGCGGCAAAATTGTCCTGGTCTTCGCGGGTGACGCTATAATGCTCGGCGACATATTCACCGGTATTGCCCATGTGCCAGTTGTCAAAGGCGCACCACAACCCATCCTGGATCATGGAATCAATGATTTCACCGTGTCCCAGGCGGTAGCCATCGCGGGCCCGCTGGAGAAGGTATGGAGCATTGGTCATGGATTCCATCCCGCCGGCAACCACAAACTGGGCGTCTCCAGCTTGAATGGACTGCGCTGCGAGCATCACCGAACGCAGCCCGGAACCGCAGACCTGATTGACGGTTAACGCGGCGACCGTGGTCGGACATCCGGCGCCGAGTGCTGCCTGACGAGCCGGGTTCTGACCCAACCCAGCCTGGAGCACATTGCCCATGACGACTTCGTCAACCTGGGCGGCATCAATGCCAGCCCGTTCAATGGCGGCACGGACTGCCAGTGCGCCTAATTCCGGCGCGCGAAATGATTTAAGACTTCCTTGAAACTTGCCGATTGGCAAACGAACTGCACTTAGAATGACTGGATAACTCATATGATGTTGGTACCTCTGGATGATTTGAGTCCATAGTCAGTAGTCAGTAGTTGATGAGTCAGTAGTCAGTAGTTGATGAGTCAGTGGTCAGTAGTCAGTAGACAAAACCCGGATCGTTGAATCCGTGGAATTCTTAAAAAGAATTGTTTCTAAATAACTCAAATCGAACCAAATAAGCTTGACACAGGTTCCAGGACTCCAACACTCGACTACTGACTACTGACTACTGACTACTGACTACTGACTACTGACTACTGACTACTGACTACTGACTACTGACTACTGACTACTGACTACTGACTACTGACGAATTATCTACACCACTGTCCCATCTGGAACAACAGCGCATTTCGGGATGATGATGATGCCATCCCGGATGACGTAATTTTCAGCCGTGGCTTCCTGAACGCCTTTGTCATTTAACAACTGGACGTTATTTCCAATGCGGGCATCCTTGTCAATGATGGCTCGCTTGATGGTACAGTTGTGACCAATGCCGATATTTGGCTGGTTGGTTTCTTTATTGCGGCGCATTTCATCAATTGATTCATAATCATCCGCACCCATCATCAACACATGGTCGAGCCGGGAGCCGCTTTCAATGCGGCTGCGGATTCCAACCACGGAGCGTCGGATGATGGCTTCGTTGATGATGCAGCCTTCACAGATAATGGAGTCATGCGTTTGAGCATTGCGAATCTTGGTGCCAGGCAGAAACCGTGGCCGGGTGTAGATTTGCTTGCGGGTGTCAAAGAAATTGAAGCGGGGCAACACATCGGTGAGTTCGATATTGGCCCGGAAAAAGGCTCCAATCGTTCCGATGTCTTCCCAATACCCTTTGAACAGATAACTGCTCACTTTATAGTTATGAATTGCTGTTGGAATCACCTCGCGGCCAAAGTCAATTCGATCCTGCTGGTTGAGCAAGTCTTCGAGCACCTGCATGTTGAACACGTAAATCCCCATGGAGGCCAGATAGGGCCGCAATTCAGCTTCTTCGGGTGACAGTCCCATCAGTTCCGTATTGACGCGCATGCTTTCCAGCGCCTCACCTTTGGGTTTTTCCTTGAACTCGACGATTTTTCCGGTGTCGTCAACTTTGAGCAGGCCAAATTCCGAGGCTTCTTCAGGCGGCACCGCCGTCACTGAAACCGTCACATCAGCGTTGGCGTCCCAATGGGCATTGATGAATTTGGAATAATCCATTTTGTACAGGTGGTCACCCGACAAAATGATGATGGTGTCAGCCCCGACATCTTTGATATGACGGAAGTTCTGCCGAACGGCATCCGCCGTGCCTTGAAACCAGTGCGGGTTGTCAGGGGTTTGTTCGGCGGCCAGAATATCCACAAACCCCGAGGAAAACTGACTGAAGCGAAAGGTTCGGGCAATGTGGCGATTGAGTGAAGCCGAGTTAAATTGCGTCAGGATGTAGATTTTGATGATTCCAGAATTGATGCAATTACTTACCGGTATATCAATTAAGCGATACTTCCCGCCAAGCGGAACGGCGGGTTTTGATCGTTCGTGGGTGAGAGGAAAGAGCCGCGTTCCTTGACCGCCTCCCAAAATCACAGCCAGTACATTGTCCATAGAGAAGAGATGCCTCCAGAAAAAAGATGCGTGGATTCGTGAACGGAGCTTGGGTATTGTTGGAAAAACTGAGACGCTCACCTGATCGGATGATTGGGCTGCATCCTTTACCATTCGCCTTTACCTGTCAAGGAAAAGAACAGAAATGCTGACACTTGCCACACCACTTGCGGAGTTGCACCTGTACCTGCCGCGTGTCGGGAAAAAAACAGCCACCAAACTGGCTACGGAAGTGGCTGAACTCCTGGAAATGACGGATCTGGCTGACCCGACGGTTGAGGATTTGTTGTACTACCTGCCGTTTCGCTATGAAGACCGCGCCCAGTTGATGAGCAGCAAAAACCTGGCTGATGGAATGAAGGCGGCCCTCGAAGTCGAACTGACGACCACGGAATATGCCCCCATTCGAACCAAAACCGGGCGGGCGCTTTCGATTTTTCAAATCACGGGCCTGGATTCGGCTGGTCGCTTACGCGCCATGTGGTGGAATCAGCCATATTTGACCAATGTCTTTGAAAAGGGGCAACGGGTGGTTTTCTACGGCGAATGGAAATACTCAAACCGGCACAATTGCTTTCAAATCGAAAATCCAGAGTATGAAATTTTGAATGAGACGTCGGACACCGCAAGCGAATTTGACGATGCCGGAACGATTCACACTGGACGGCGAGTGCCGATTTACCGCAAGCTGGGATCGTTTCGAACCCGGGCCCTGCGCACGATCATGTTTCGCATGCTGGAACAGCTCACCGAAGCTGGCGAGGAGTGGGTGCCAGAATCATTGATGCAGCGCTATGGTTTTCCATCCCGGCTGGATGCCTTTCGGCAGGTTCACTTTCCAGCGATGGATCACTGGCTTGATGAGTATCAGTGTGGTCGTTCAAAGGCTCACGCCCGGTTGGCGACTGAAGAATTCTTGCTCCTGGCTGTGGCGCTCAACCGCCGCCGACTGGCCCTGCGCGAGACGACAAAAGGCACGGCGATGACGGTCAATGACCACATTCGCGAGGCGGTTCGGCGAGTATTGCCTTTTAAACCAACCAATGCCCAAAAACGGGTGATTCGGGAAATTGTGCTCGATATGACCTCGCCGCACCCAATGAATCGGCTGCTGCAAGGCGATGTCGGCGCTGGGAAAACGATGGTGGCGCTCCAGGCCATGATGGTGGCCATTGAAAACGGCTACCAGGTGGCGATGATGGCGCCGACGGAAATCCTGGTCGAGCAGCATGCTTTGAATTTGAAACGCTATCTCAAAGACACCAGCTATCGGGTTGAAAGTTTGACGGGCCGGTTAAAGCCAAAAGAAAAACTGGCGCTCCGCGAAACGATTGCCGGCGGGGAAGTTGATCTGGTGATTGGGACTCAGGCGCTGATCCAGGAAAGTACCCGGTTTGCCCGCCTGGGACTGGTCGTGATTGATGAACAGCACCGGTTTGGCGTGATTCAACGGACGGCGCTTTCACAACGCGGTCTGCAGCCGGATGTCCTGGTGATGACGGCAACGCCCATTCCACGTTCGCTGGCCATGACAGCCTATGGCGATCTGGACATTTCCGTGCTCGATGAACTTCCACCAGGGCGGCAGCCGATCCGGACAGCCATCCGTACCAATGCGGAACGTGAAAAGGTCTACGCTTTTCTGCGGCGGGAAGCGGCTGAAGGGCGTCAGGTCTATATTGTGTTTCCACTGGTTGAAGAGTCTGAAAAGATGGATCTCAAGGCTGCCACCCAGGCGGCTGAAGAATTACAAACCGAGATTTTTCCAACGCTCAAAATTGGGCTGCTCCACGGAAAAATGAAATCAGTGGAAAAAGAAGCCGTGATGACTGCCTTTTCCGCCGGGGAAACCCAAATTCTGGTCTCAACCACCGTGATTGAAGTCGGCATTGACGTGCCGAATTCGTCAGTCATGGTCATTGAGCATCCCGAACGGTTTGGGCTGGCTCAGTTGCACCAGCTTCGAGGGCGAATTGGACGTGGGGCGGCCAAATCCTATTGTATTTTGATGCTGGCGCCGAAAACCTCCCAGGAGGCCCGAGACCGGCTGGAATTGTTTGCTGCTTCAAGCGACGGGTTTGTGATTGCCGAAAAAGACCTTGAACTGCGCGGCCCCGGCGAGGTATTCGGCACCCGACAGTCCGGTGTTCCACTCTTTCGGGTTGGAAATATCGTGCGTGACCGCGACTGGCTGGAAACCGCCCAGCAAACGGCGCGTGATCTGATGCGCGAGCATCCGCATTCACGTGAAGTGCTGCGACTGGTTGAGCTTTCCCAGCTTCGTTATCCCCAGGCGGAGCAGCAGTTGCATTGACCGCTTGGTTACCAGTTTTCGCCCTGCGGGCGATAGCCGTCAGTCTTCAGCCCCCAGCCCTGGTTTTTCAGCCCAATGTTTTCAGCCCTGGACGCCTTCCCGCCCCACAAGGTATCATTGCCGTTTTCCCATTTTCTTATCCAGATTAGACGCAAAGGAAGAGTATGTTGGACCATTTAGGAGACTTAAAACGCTCCCACTATTGTGGGGAACTGCGCAAAGAACACGTTGGCCAGCGGGTAACACTCATGGGGTGGGTGACCCGCCGCCGTGATCACGGACCACTCACGTTTGTTGATCTTCGCGACCGCGAAGGGTTTGTTCAGGTCGTGTTTAATGAGGACCGTGAGGGTGGCGCCGCCCATGCGAAGGCCAAAAATGTACGCAATGAATATGTGATTGCCGTCAGCGGCGAAGTCGTGCTGCGTTCCCCGGACCGGATCAATCCAAAAATTGTGACCGGCGAACTCGAAGTCCAGGTTGATGCGCTCTTTATTTTAAATGATGCGAAAACGCCTCCGATTCCGCTGGATGAAGACAAAGGCGCGGCCAGTGCTTCTGAAGATTTGCGGCTGAAATATCGCTATCTGGATCTACGCCGGCCCAGCCTCCAGGCCAACATCCGGTTGCGCCACAAGATCACTTCGGCAATTCGTAGTTATATGGATCGTCAGGGGTTCCTTGAAATTGAAACCCCATGTTTGATTCGTTCGACACCAGAAGGCGCCCGCGATTTTATCGTTCCGAGTCGTCTACACGCCGGCGAATTTTACGCCCTGCCACAGTCGCCACAGTTGTTCAAGCAGTTGTTGATGATCAGCGGGTTTGATCGGTACTTTCAGATTGTGCGCTGCTTCCGGGATGAAGACCTGCGGGCTGACCGGCAACCGGAATTTACCCAGCTTGACGTGGAAATGTCATTTCCACAGATGGAAACTGTGTTTGAAGCGATGGAAGGGCTGATGGCTGAATTGTGCGCGATCAATGGAATTCCGCTTTCGTTGCCAATTCCTCGGATGACCTATGACGAAGCCATGCGACGTTATGGCTCGGATAAACCTGACACCCGATTTGGCATGGAGCTGATTGATCTGGCACAAACGGTTGAAGGCACAGACTTTGTCCCGTACAAAGCGGCACTCCAGCAGGGTGGGCACGTCAAAGCCATCACCGTCAAAGGCCGGGCTGATTATTCACGCAAAGCGATTGATACCTTTACCGAGTGGCTGCGCAAAGATTTCAAAGCCGGTGGGTTGGGCTATATCAAAGTGCTGGCCGAAGGGCCGAATTCGCCGCTGACCAAAGGGCTTGGCGAAGAACTCATCAACCGGATCGTGGCTGCGGCTGGTGCCGAAACCGGTGACATGGTGTTTATCGTGGCTGGCAATGCCGGTACGGTGGCCGCCGCGTTGAGCGCCTTGCGGTTGGAAATCGGCAAACAGGAAAAACTCTATGATCCAAAACAGTATAACCTGTTGTGGGTGACAGAGTTCCCAATGTTTGAATTCAACGGTGAAGATGGTCGCTGGTACGCGATGCACCATCCGTTTACCTCGCCACGTGACGAAGACCTGCACCTGCTCGATGAGGAAGACGCCGATTTGAGCATAATGCGGGCCAAAGCCTATGATCTGGTGATGAATGGAGTCGAAGTCGGCGGAGGCTCAATCAGAATCCATCGTCAGGACGTACAGCAGAAAATCTTTAAAACGCTTGGATTTACGGATGAAGACGCCCGCCGCCGGTTTGGGTTCTTTATGGATGCCCTGAGCTATGGTACACCGCCACACGGAGGCATCGCCCTTGGTCTGGACCGGCTGGTGATGCTCTTTGCCAATGAACCGTCTATCCGCGAGGTGATGGCTTTCCCCAAGACAGCCAGTGCTTCGGACCTGATGTGCGAATCACCCAGCACGGTTGATCCCGCTCAACTCAAGGAATTGCGGTTGAAGATTGATCGTTAATTTTTTGCCAGATATCGTGCCTGCTGCGGAAGTTTTGGTTTCAACCCGTGAAACCCATTTTTGCAGCAGGTTTTGTTTTTGGCACAGATCATTTCACGAGGGGCGGATGAGAAAGACAAAAGGGACCGAAAGGACGAAAATTCAAAAACCCTGAACCCTGAGTCCTGATTTCCAAACCCTGAACCCCGAACCCCGAACCCTGTTTTTCAACCCCTGACCCCTGATTTCCATGTCGTTCCTCGATTATTTTTCTGGACATTCTGATTTGTATCGGTCGGCCCGGCCAACCTACCCGGACGAACTCTTTGCCTGGATTGCTTCGCACGCACCAGGGCGTGAGCGTGTCTGGGATTGCGCCACCGGGAATGGACAGGCGGCGGCTGGGTTGGCCCGGCATTTTGAAATGGTTTTGGCCACGGATGCGAGCGCCAGACAGCTTGCCAACGCGGTTCAGGTCAGCAATGTAACCTACTCGCTGCAACCGGCTGAAAATACACATTTTCCTGACAATTATTTTGATGCGGTGTGTGTGGCGCAGGCACTTCACTGGTTTGATCATGACCGGTTTTATCCGGAGGTGCACCGGGTGTTGAGACCAGGCGGTATTTTCGCCGCCTGGGTGTATAGTGAAGTGTTCGTTCATTCGATGATTGATCCAATTCTACAGGAGTGGATTATCACGGTGATTGCTCCGTACTGGTCGCCTCAGAATGTCCATTCGCACAATGGCTACCGTGATTTACCCTTTCCTTTTGAACCAGTTGAAGCGCCGCGATTTGCGATTTGCGTTGACTGGAACTTGCCGCAGTTGATGGCTTTTATTGAGACCTGGTCGGCGACGCAAAAGCTTATTTCCGAGCAGGGAACTGGTTTTTTGGAACTGGCGGCAACGGAAATCGCTGAACAATGGGGAGATCCAGCGAGCCTTCGACGAGTTGAAATGCCGATTGCACTACGGCTGGGGCGCATTGGGGGGCAGGGGCCAGGGGGCAGGGATCAGGGAAATCCAATTTTTCCAGTTCGTTAACCTCTTCACACTGGAGTTCTCCATGTCAGAAACGAAACCATCACTCTCAAAGGCCGAAGACCCATTTACTGAACTTTATTTTGCCAATCCAGCGATCTGGGCGATTGTCTTGCTGCCAGGGGTGTTTTTGGGAATGACCGCTATTTTCCTGATTGCGATGTGGGACCGGTTGCCGGGACGGTGGGTAATTCATTGGGGTGCCTCCGGCCAGCCAGATGGCTGGGCGACCAAAACACCGTTCTGGGTATTTTTCCCGATTGTTTTTGGGTTTGGGTTGTGGTTGCTAATCAATTGTCTGGGATGGATTACCGGGACGCTCCTGCGCAAGCACAAAACACTGCCGGTTGATGCGGCTGCTGAGCTGGCGGTGGCCAATATGGTGTTGATTCACACCCTGGCGGCGGGACTGGCCAGTGTGTTTATGATTCTGGCCGTCTGGTTGCCGCTTGGACGACCCGACAACCCAACCGGAATGATCCTGGTGATCGTTGGCATCCTGGCGCTGGCCATGGTGAGTGGCATTCGACGGTTGGGGACAGTCATTCGGTCGCTTCACCAGCGAAAAATCCCTGGGCTGGAAGGGTATACCGGTGTGCTCTATCGCAATCCGAATGACCCGCATTTGTGGGTGCCAAAGCTTTCGGGGCTTGGCTACACGATCAACTTTGCGCATCCCAAAGGCTGGCTGGTATTTCTGGCCATGATTGGAATTCCCTTGCTCATTGTACTGGGCACTATTTTGTTGCTCGCTTCGGCGAGATAGAAAGTTGGTTGGCTATGGTGAGTGTGCTCTTTGTGTGTACTGGAAATATTTGCCGGTCGCCGTCGGCAGAAGGTGTCTTTCAGTATCTGGTTGATACGGCTGGCCTTAGTGAACAGATCGAAGTGGATTCAGCCGGGACGCACGATTATCACGCTGGTGAACCGCCGGATCGTCGTTCGCAACAGGCAGCAGCCCGTCGAGGCTACAATTTAAGCCACTTGCGCGCGCGCGAAGTCGAACGCGGCGATTTTCAGCGGTTTGATTATCTGGTAGCGATGGACCAGGGGCATTATCGCTACTTACGCGCACTCTGCCCACGCGGTCTTGATCACAAAGTAAAGCTTTTCCTGGACTTTGCTCCGCATTTGAATCTCAAGGATGTACCTGATCCCTACTATGGCGGCGCCCATGGCTTTGAAAACGTGCTCAATTTAATCGAAGAAGCCGCTCGCGGCCTGCTGGCGGAGATTCAGGAAAACCATTTATAGATCGGGGCCTGGGGCTGGAGACATCGGGCCTGGGCCTGAGAAAGACGGCTTGAGCTTAAAATGGAAGGAATGACATGAATCGAATTTGTGTATTTTGCGGTTCAAATCCAGGAACGAATCCAGCCTATGTTGAAGCGGCTGTGACAGTTGGAAACCTGCTGGCAGATCGGGGGCTTGGACTGGTCTACGGTGGCGGACACGTTGGAATGATGGGCACGATTGCTGACGCCGTGCTGGCGCGAGGTGGGGAAGTGATTGGCGTGATTCCAGTTGCGCTGGCGGAAAAAGAAGTTGAACACAAAGGCTTAACCAGACTTCACGTTGTCAAATCCATGCACGAACGCAAGGCCCTGATGGCTGATTTGGCTGATGGTTTTATTGCCTTGCCTGGCGGATTTGGTACGTTCGAAGAATATTGTGAAATCATCACCTGGGCCCAGCTTGGGTTTCATCACAAACCCTGTGGATTGCTCAATGTGGCCGGGTATTACAATCATTTGCTGGCCATGATTGACCATGGCGTGGATCAGAAGTTTATTCGTCCGGTGCATCGCCAGTTGGTGATTGACGACACGGACGCTGATCAATTACTTGAACGAATGGAAGCATTTGTGCCGCCAGTGGTGGATAAGTGGATCAAGCGGGATGAGACGTAGCTCTGGGGTTCAGGGTTCAGGGTTCAGAGGTCAAGATTCAGGGTTTTCGAATTTAGATTCTTTTCATCCTTTTCGTCCTTTTTGTCTTTTTCAGGGAGGGAATCATGAGCGCAAAGTTAAAGCCGATGCTGAGTTTTGAGGAATATCTTGCTTTTGAACGGAAGGTGATTGATCGGCACGAGTTTCTGGATGGGCAGATTTATGCTATGGCGGGGGAAAGCCTTTCGCACAACCGGATTTGCGCTAATCTCATCGGTGAACTTCATGGCCAACTTAAAAGAAAAAAGCATCAGGTACTTTCACCAAACATGAAAGTTCGGAGCGGATCCTATCTGGTCGGGCGCCGAATGACAAAAGGCATGTTTTCTTATGCTGACGCAACCGTGGTGTGTGACCAACCGCTGTTTCACGACGAACACCAGGATGTGCTTTTAAATCCACGGGTTCTGTTTGAAGTGCTCTCACCATCCACTGAAAACTTTGATCGGGGTGAGAAATTTCACCGCTATGCCCGCCATCTTGACAGCCTGACGGATTACGTCCTGATTTCCCAAAACCAGCCGATGGTTGAGCATTATCATCGCCAGGAAGATGGGACGTGGCTCTATCGAGTCACAACTGGCCTCACCGATTTTTTCGAACTCCCAACCATTGACTGTCGGATACAACTCTCGGATCTCTATGACCGGGTTGAATTTCCATCGGTTGAAGAAGATCTGGGTGATGCAGAACTCGAAGACACGATTGAACCAAGCTAAAAGGGTTTAGGGTTCAGGGTTCAGGGTTTCAAAACAGAAAAATGCTTTGTTTGCTACCAGCAGACTTTGCAGCATTTCAAGATCTAAACTTCGAAACCCTGAAAATGTTTAACCTTATGACCCCTGGTTTCCAAACCCTGAACCCTGAACCCTGAACCCTGAACCCTGATTTCTCACTTTCCTCCAGCCTTCCACACCACCACTTCGCGATTTCGGCGGGCAAAGTCAAAGAGCCCAGGCGCCTGTACCCGCTGCTCGACAACAACTCGTTGACGTTCTTCATTTCGTTCGAGGATTCGTCCCTGAGCATCTGTCACCAGAACCTGGGGTTTGTTTGCGGATGGATTGTCGGCAAAACTCGTCACGGTACCGAGTTTGATTTCTTCATACAATTGCGGAACGCGCACCACGCCGTATCCAAGCCATTCGGCCAGGGTGATGCGGCGATCTTTTGGGTTGAAATCTGCCTGATGGGCTTCGATTCCATCGTGCATCAACGAATAGGTCAGCAGTCCATGTTGAAGGCGATTGTCTTCGAGCGCCACATTGTCGGCCTGAGTCGCGGTCAAAATCCGCATGCCTTTGTCGTAGGAAAGCTGCCCCAGTCCCCGGCTTCCCATTGGGCCTGGTTTAAAGCCTCCACCTTCGACGGCGGCAGCGGACTGGCAGGCATCAATCACCATTGTGAGTTCTCCGGCGTCAATGTCGCGCAGCCAGCGGGTCAGTTCGTCGCTTGAAATACAGCGGGATAGAAACGCTTTTGACAAAACTTCACTCTCGCCAGTATCGCTTGGCACCAAATAAAACACACCGTCCGCATCAGCGTAGCCATGACCGGCAAAGGCAAAAATCACGACATCTTCGGGGGTTGTGGATTGTAACTTTACGGCGTTCGGGATGGTTCGCAATTGTTCATGGCTGAGTTTTTGGCCAGCCAGTGCCTCAATCACGGCTTGAAGGTTCGCTTTGGTGGCGAAATCCACGGATTTTTTGTTTTCCACAGACTTTTCCACAGCTTCGGAGGTCAGCAACACCGGGACCACTTCTTCATAGGCTCCTGACTGACCAAGCAAATTCGTCAATGTGGATTGAATTCGCCGGGCGTCGTTGGCGGCATAGCGGAGATTGAGTTTCGGGTGCTGATTGGTATTGACGCCAACGGCGATCACATAGGCCCGTCCGCGAGCTGGTGTTACGGTGGATGGAATCTTGAATGTCTGACGGGCAGTGGCTGATTTCACCCGGTCTACGTTAAACGCATAGGCCGAAAATTCGACTTCTTTCACGTTGCGTGAGCGTGGAAGTTTAATCCCTGCAAAGGTTAACGTGGCTTTTCCGGTCGCCGGATCAACTGATACTTCGCCGTTGTTTTCAGGCGCGTAGCCGACCAGTTGCCCATCTCGAAACAGCCGCACGTCATACACCCCGGTCGTTTTCTCAAGTTTTTGAGTGCCCCGCTGGATGGTGCCGCTCATTCGGGCGACTTCAAGCGTGATCTTGACCGTTTGAGGTGAATCTGGGGTAATTCCAGTAATGGCAATATGTGGCTGAACCCGGTTGAGCGTTGTAATGTTTGGAATTGCCGGAAGGGATTCGCCAGCCAGCAATCGGGCCAGCAGGCGAGGTTCATAATACTGCCGGAGAAAAATCTCGGGTGCCAGCGGGCGGGTTGGTTCATCGGGCGCGATCCAGTGAATGCCTCGAATCTGATCGGGGTTGTTGGTATCAAAGCGCCCATCAGGGGTCAATACCAGCCAGTCACCAGTTTCAAATGAGGTCAAACACGCAAGTTCCGCGCCGGTCTGGACACTCCAGATTCGGGAAGTACTGTCAAAGCTTTGTGAAAGCAGTAACTGGTCATTGGCAAAAAACTCGACGGCGCCAACCGGCCCCACGTGACCTTTCAAAACCCGTAGTTGAGTCCCAGTCGCGGCATCCCACAAGCGGATGGTTGTGTCCCAACTATTGGTGGCAATGGTCTTGCCATCGGCTGAATAAGCAACTGCCTGGACATAAGTTGAGTGACCTTTGAGGTGACGAACCAGCTTTTCGGTTTCGAGATCCCATACCTGCACATCAAACAGCGTGGCATCGTCCATTGAACTGGTGGCCACAACCATCTGTTTTTTATCAGGTGAAAAGGCGATGTCCTGTACCCAGGTGTTGCCATCGGTACTCACCAGCAGCTTTTTCAAAATCCGGCGTGACATCAAGCCCTGCACATACACCAGCAGTTTGCCGCTTTCGTCCGGCTCAATGGCATAGGCAATCTGGGTACAATCCGGGGTAAAAGCAATCGGCGCATCAAGATTGGATGTTTTCTTGATTTGCATTCGCTCTTTGCCGGTGGCGAGATCAAACATCCGCACGGTGAAATCAAAACTGTTGGTAACCAGATATTTGCTGTCAGGTGAATAGGCAACGGATGAAACATCATCGGTGTGGCCAGTCAGCGTCAGGAGCTGGTTTCCAGTCTGGATATCCCAGATTCCGACATTTCCACGACTCGTTGCGGCCAGGAGTCGGCCATCCGGCGAAATTTTGGCATCTGGCAGCAAGATTTCATAAGCGGAGGTGCCCACTTCGACGGCTCGCCCGGTGGCGGCATCTCGCACAAATACAGCGTTTCCCTGAACGGTTGCCACTTGCAGCCCCGCTGGTGTGATGGTTGTTCTGGCAACGACGCTTGGATTCCCATTCAGGCGGCTGACTTCGGCGCCGGTGGCCGTGTCAAGAATCCGAACCACTTTTTCCTCAATCACCGCTTTGAGTTTTCCATCCGGGGACAGATAGGCTTCCGGGCGGAGGTCTGGTTCACCTTTTCCACGTTTGCTTTCAATGATTTTCCCCGTTGCCAGGTCCCACACTTTGCGTGAAATGTTGTTCCGCCAGATGAGGCGGGTTTGATCGAGTGAGAACGAAAACTCACCGCTTTCAATATAATCGCCATCGGTGATTCGAATCCGTTTGACGAGTTTTCCGGTGACCAGATCCCACAACCGAAAACTGAATTCACTGAGTACTACGACCAGCCGTTTATCAGGTGAAATGGCACCGCTGACCCAGCCATCCTGATAGCCTTTGTTGTCAGTGTTGCCGGTAAAGCGTCGGATTTCACGCCCGCTTTGGACGTCCCAGACAATGGCGGTGCCATCCATCCAGCTTCCAGTCACCGCCAGCGAGCCGTCTTCAGAAAAAGTCACTGAATCAACATCCATCGTGTGCCCGAGTTGCACGACCAGGCGCGGTTGGCTGTAATCAACTTCAACCACTGGATCTTTCGGTTTGGGCTTTGGCGGTTGGGCATTGGTCGAGGATTTGGTCGAAGTTGGCGGTTTCACTGTCCGGGATTGTTTGGGCAAACCAGCCGAGGGCTTCTTTTTTTGAGGTGCGCCCTGAATCAGAAGCGGAATTTGAAAAATAATGAGAGCAAGTGAGAGAAAATAAAAGAAACGATTCATACGTACCACCGCGAAATGAAGAGTGAGTCGTGAGTAGCAGGTAGTCAGAACAAAATCAGGATTTCCCCAGCCTGGCTCTCCAACAAAAACAATATCCGTGGTCCAATTTCTGATGCAACTGCCAGTATTGCCAGCCCTGTGCTCAATCGCATTTGATTAACTTCAGCATAGGTGGTTTCCACTATAGATTTCCAGATAAAGAAACCACGGAATACACGGAAAATAAATCCAGATTTTTCAATAATTTCTGAGATTCCATACAGGCTATAAAAATACAACTTTGGGTGCTCATCATTCAGAACTATTCTCTCTGGATGCTTTGTTTGGCCTGGAACCCGGCGACTTTTTGGGATGGGCGCGTTCACCCTCAAAGCTTTTTAAAAATTCTTGCACGGCTGCCTGATCATCATCAGTGGCTGTGAGAGATCGAAACAATGATTCCAAATCGCGACGATGGGCAGATTGCAGCAATGTCTGAGTTTCACCATCGGCGACAATCGCCCCTTGATTGACGATAATGACCCGTTCGCAAAGCCGCTGCACGACATCGAGCACATGCGAACAATACAAAACCGTTTTCCCCTGGTCGGCCAGACCACGGACAAGATCTTTCACTGTATGCGCGGCGTTGGCATCAAGTCCTGAAAGGGGTTCATCCATCAAAATAACTTCTGGATCGTGGAGCAACGCGGCTGACAGCACGACTTTTTGGCGCATTCCCTTGCTCAAAGTATCAAGCCGGCGATTGCCCTGGTCCGCAATATGAAAGAGTTTCAGCAGTTGATGAGATCGGTCGGCAACCTGCTCAGGAGACATATCGTGGAGCGCCCCAACCAGGGCCAGATATTCATTTCCGCTCAAGGTTGAATACACGGTGCCCAGTTCTGGTACATACCCAATCCGTTTTTTGACCTCAAGCGGTTGTTCTTCAACGGAATAACCTGCCACAACCGCTTTTCCGGAGGTTGGTTTCAGGACCCCGACCAGGATTTTGACGGTGGTTGATTTCCCGGCGCCGTTCGGTCCTAAAAAGCCGCAGACCTGACCTGAAGGAATGTGAAAGCTCACAGCACGAAGCGCCTCAACCGTGCCAAACGTTTTGGTCAGATTGGTAACTTCAATCATGCGGTATCCTCGACATATATGGATTTTCAGAATAAGAAACCGCGGGAATCACGGAATACACGGAAAATAAACCCAAATTTTTCAATGATTTCTGAGGTTTTAACAAAATATAGGCTGAGGAAATTTTTTCCGGAAAGGTATTGGTTTTTCAAAAACATAATGGGTACAGCAACGCTGTACCCATGGCTTTTGGTCATTTCACGGTTCGTTCGAAGTGGAGCTGGGGTTATTGGTGCGCATAGTAGCCACGCCGGGAACGAACCTGGGCATCTGCCACGTTGATGCGGACGCGAATTTTACGGAAACTGCCGTCACGTGTGGTATTGGTCGGATAATAGCCCAGGCTGTAAATGGTGCGCAGCTCATTGGCTACCTGATCGTAACTTCCTTCCAGGTCTTCCACCCGCCGGGCATAAATCACCTTTCCTCCGGTTGCTTCGGCGATTTCCTTCAACTGCCGCTGGGCAACGGCATATCCGCGGGAAATCTTCATCCCAAATTCTTCAATTGCGGCTTCCTCGGTATCAAGGTAAATCGGAAACATAATGGTATCGGTTTCCTGGATCCGGCTCATCAGTTCTTCATAGGTGATATCTGAACCGTCTCCGGGCTGACCGGGCAGCGCATTGTCCACGCCGTCCGACATAATCACAATTGCGTTGCGTTCGCCTTTGACTCCGACCAGAACCGAGTTAATCGTGTAATCAAGCGCGTCGTAGAAATTGGTGCCGCCATCGGGTTCACGAATGCCTTCAATGCGCTGGCGGAGCTTTTGGCGGTCATTGGTGAGTGGCGAAACCAGTCGTGGCGTCGCTGTAAACGTTACAATCGCAACTTTATCTTCCGGACGAGTCGCCTGGATAAACCGCATGGCCGACCGTTTGATCAGATTGATTTTTTCCTTAACGCTTCCGCTCAAATCAATCAACAGCACCAGGTTAAACGGCATCGTCACTGGCTGGAAGTGAACCAGTTCCTGTTGGATCCCATCTTCAAACAAGGTGAAATCCTCTTTGCGCAGGTTGGTGACGGCCTCGCCCGTCCGTTTGCTGACTGCCGCGTTAAGCGTGACGAGGTCGGATTCAATTCGCAGGATATTGTCATCGTCCAGGTCTGCATCTGGGCCTGTGGAAGCCGGGTTTGACGTACGGGGTGACGGTTTAAGCGATTCGGGACGTCCGCGGCCCCCGCCTAAGAAATCATCATCCGCCTGGGGGCGAGCCGGGGCTGGATCTTTCGCTGCGATTTGGATTTGCTGCTCTTTTCCAGGTGTGGTCAGGATGACGTTGCCACGTTCTGAACGACCCATGACCATACCGCCACCTTTTCCCATCGTTCCTTGAAGTGAATGATCATCCCCAGTGCCGAAGGTCTGAACTGTGAGATTGGTGCGGACAACGCCGCGAGCTGAATACAGTGTGACATCAGCGTTGGATTTTTCAGGGACCACGAGTTGAACGTCTCCTTGCACGGTTGAAGCGAGGATACTCGCCGCCGAACCGGAGACTTCGATGTTTCCACTATCGCTCGTAAGGCGAAGGTTGGTGCCTTCGGGGACTGAGAGCCGTAAATCAATACCCAGTCCACCCGCGGGCGGGCGAGTTCGGATCATCACCTGGCTGCCGGCTGTGTCTTCCTGGAACACAATTTCATCTGGTTGCACGGCTGGCCCGGCAGCTCCGTGCCGCCCAGATAACATTTCCATCCCCTGACGGTTGGTCAAGACCACCTGAATATTTCCGCCGAGGTTTTCGACCCGGAGTGTGCACTGTGGTGGAAGGGGAATATTGGTACTGTCGCGCACCTGGCGAGCCTGTCCGTTGACGGTGCTCAACAACGGAAAACTGGTGAAACTCAGCGTAGCACACATCAGAATGCATACCACACGCCATACTTGACCCTGCGAATCACGATTCAAGCAACGCATGAGACCTACTCCCTTTGGAATGAAGAATAAAGTCAGTACCACCTGCGTGAGCGGGTGGGTTTGTTTCGGAATGAAAAGGTGCAGCGAGCACAACTGAGGAATGTTGCATCCGCACGATGGTGTGAGTGACTCAAATCCTGAAAAAGTTGCAAAGGTAAGATGAATGATTTGTTAAAATATTGAAAAGAAACCCACCTGCTCACGCAGGTGGTACTGACTTTATTCATTCTTCATTTGAAAGTGGGGGTGGCGTTTCTCCAGAAAAGCTTTGATGCCTTCGGCAGCATCTGGGAGCGCAAATGCCAGGGCGAACCCATACCGCTCAGCGGCTTCAGCGGCTGACTGGCTGGCTGAGCGTTGGAGGTGCACCATTTCAAAGGCCAGTTCCCGTGATTGTGGGCTCAGCACGAGCACCTGATTGATCCAGGTTTCAAAAGTTTCAGCGGACATCACACCATCAATTAACCGGGCTTGAAAGGCTTCTTCGGCGCTCAGTTCGACTCCGGTGAGCAGGTACTCCAATGCTCGATGCGGTCCGACCCGCCGCACCAGTGGGCCTACGATTGGGACGGATGGCGGACCAGTCAGGCGGGAAAAATGAACTCTGCAGCTCGGGCTTGCCAAAAGCACGGCTGCAGAGAGGACTTCAGGAAAATTTACCAGATTGAGGGGGTGCTCAAGCCAGACGAGAGCGCTTTGAAACCCAGGAGAAGAAGAGAGTTGGAAGGGTTGAACGGCGCAATAGGGCGTTGGTTCACCTTTTTTCTCCTGGAGATCAGCCAGATGGACTGTATGTTTCACTGGGCGTCGCCTTCCTCCGACTTCGAAGCATTAATGGCCTGACGGTAGTATTTTTCAACCAGTTTTTTGCCTTGACGAAAAACCACCCGATCTGACTGAATGGCCTCAACTTCTCCGTTATAGAGCTTCATTCCTTTCCGGACAATCACCGTGCTGCCGTCTTCGGTCCGAAGAAAAGCGGACCTGGTGCCTGAGAGACCGACTACGGTAACGCCTTCAACCACATACGGGCGGCTTTCCTCGCGTGGGCCTTTCCCGCTGTTTGCCAGACGGCGATATGCTTCGACCCGTTGTTCCACTGGCGGATACCCAGGAATGCGTTGAATCGCCGGTGGCTTTGGGGGTTCATCTTTGGGTGGGGTTTGAGCCCCGGTTTTGTCATCTTTATTGGTTTGGGTTGTCGTGGGCGGGTTTTGAACCGGCATTCCCTGTACCGGGTGGATTGTCCCAGTCACCAGAATGAAAAAACCGAATGTAAAACCGGTGATACCTGGGATCAGGCAAGCGGAAGCAAAGATGGTTGACCAAAAACGTTTCATGGGAAGACTCCACAAGGAATTGATATAGCTTTTCAGATAAATATTTCCTCCGTCCGCATTTCATTGGAATCTCAGAAATTAGGGACCCAGAAGAAAATAAAATCCCACTGAAATCGGGTTCAGGGTTCAGGGTTCAGGGTTCAGGGTTCCTAATCCCCCCGGATGTTGTGGGGTAAGCTCAAAAATGAATCCAAAAGCCCTAAAAATGGCCTGTTTTGAGCTGTTTTACCTGTCACCCACAAAAATGTGGTTTAGCTAAGTCCTTTGTTTTCAACATAAGACTAATCACCCCACAAAATCCGGGGGGATTAGCAGGGTTCAGGGTTCAGGGTTTCGGCGATGAAGCAACTGATCCGACGCACGATGAAGACTGGGGAACTGGCGGGTACCATTCAACGTGGACTATTTGGCCCTGAACCCCGAACCCCGAACCCTGAACCCTGATGGTATGATATTTCCATCCGACTCCCTTATTGAAAAATTTGGATTTATTTTCTGTGTATTCCGTGTATTCCGTGGTTTCTTGTTCTGAAAATCTATAGTTTGAATGCGACAGGAGATTGCCGAATGGTTGGGGTGTTGCCTGGTGACAGAGCCGGGATGCGCCAATACAGTGAAGCGACCTTCCAAAATACTATTCGTTCCCTTTAGAATTTGGCAAACATCCCCACGGTTTCCTCTCAAAAACATAGGGTTTTAGAAAGCAGGTAAAAGCGTGAAAGATATTATTGTCGCTGTAACCGGCGCCAGTGGCGCGGTTTATGCCCAGCGGTTACTGCATTTGTTGGAAGAAAGTCCGGAAGTGCGACGAATCCACCTGATTTTGACAGCTTATGGCTTGATTGTCTTGCGTGAAGAACTGGATCTGGATATTTCCGGCGTGAAGGCCGCCGACGTGGAAACGCTGCTTGGACGCCCGTCCGACAAAATACAGTTGCATCCAGCCAAAGACGTTGGTGCCAGTATTGCCAGTGGCTCCTACCGCACCGACGGGATGGTGATTCTTCCCTGCAGTATGGGGAGTCTGGGCTATATTGCCAATGGGATTGCGCGTGACCTGGTTCACCGGGCAGCCGATGTGACCCTCAAGGAGCACCGAAAACTGATTTTGGTCCCGCGTGAGTCACCCTATAATGCCATTCACCTGGAAAATATGCTCAAACTACAGCGAGCTGGGGCGATGATTGTACCGGCATCGCCTGGGTTTTATCATCGCCCGAAAACGATTGTTGAATTAGTTGATCATTTTGTCTATCGCATTTTGGACCATCTCGATATTTCGCACACGGCGGATACTGTCTGGCAGGGGCGTCGCACCTGAGGACCTGAAACCGTGACACAGGGGTAGGGAACTATGACTGATGAACTGGTGTCGAATGAAGACGCTATCCGGGAAACGATTTCGGAGGTTTCAGCCGAAGTTTTGGCCAGCAAGCAAATGATGCTGGCTCAGTTGGACTTGCTTCGACGCATGCAACGTGCCCGGAGCACGGTGTTTGATGACCGCCGGGACCTGGTTTTTGATGTGGTCGAAGATGTGCTCCATGCCCTCCTCGATAACGAAGAGACCAGCGAGGAGGAATTGCACATCCTTGCCCGGCGCCGTGATGTAAGCTTTGAACTTCTGCGGCGGATGGCGGGTGACCAACGTGTCGCCAGAAGCCATGTCCTGCGGCGGGTTCTGGTGCTCAATCCAAAATTGCCGGCTTCGGCTGGATTACGTCTGGTGGGACAGCTTTATTTGTTTGATCTGGTATTTGTCCTGACAACCCCAGCCCTGCCCATGGAAGTCAAAACCGCAGCCGAAAACCTGATTTTGCAGCAGTATGCCGGCATTGCTCTGGGGCAAAAAATCACCATGGCCCGACGCATCAACGGTACTCGACTGATTCCGCATATGTTGAATGACCCCAGTCAGGAAGTAGTGCGGGCTGCCCTCGACAACCCGTTTTTGAATGAAAACATTGTGGCCAATGCCGTGCGCAAAGCAACCCACAGTCACGTTGTGTCGCTCATTGCTGATAGCCCGAAATGGTCGGTTCGCAAATATGTCAAACAGGCCCTGTTGCGAAGCCGGTATTTGTCACCTGGACGTGCCACCACATTGATTCAGACGTTGAATACCCTCGAACTTCGGGAATTGCAGGCTGACTCAACCGTTTCGATGCCCATCCGAACCTTGATTTCCCAGATTTCAGCCCGATTGCACTCAAAACGTGGATAAAAATTTTCAGCGCAAAAAACCACGAAACACACCAAACACACGAAAATAGACCTTTTCTTTTCACGCCTGCATTCCAGGAAAGATTGGCTGACAGTTTCACATGAAAAAAATATTGACTTTGTTTTGTATCTGGTTGGCGTTCGGTAACCTGGTATCCGGATCGGTTCCAGGGGAGACTTCGCCACAATCAGCCGATGTCAAAAAAAGCGTCGTGCTCCAGGCATTGGAAGACGAACTTCAACGATCCTTCAAAATTCTTACCCAGAAAGGCGATCCCCCGCCGTACTTTGTGAGCTACGCGGCCTCAGATATTCATCGGGTTGAGATTACGGCCTCGCTTGGAGCTTTGCAGAATTCACAGAATTCACGCTATCGCCTGCTGGATGTGGATGTTCGAGTTGGTGGGTATGGCCTGGATAGCAGCCATCAGATCCGGGGTGAAAATGCCTTTTTTTCGTCGCGGGTGTATTCGCCGGCGAGTTATTTACCGGTTGAAGATGACCCGGATGCCATCAAGAGTGCTCTGTGGCTTCAAACGGACAAACGGTATCGCGAGGCAGTGGAAGCTCTGATCAAAATCAAAGCCAATCGGGCGATCAAAGTTCAGGAAGAAGACCTCTCGGCTGATTTTTCAAAGGAAACGCCTCAGGTTGCCGTTCAGCCGTTGGTGTCATTTGACGTTGATACTGCTGCCTGGGAGAGAAAAGCGCGTGAGTATTCGGCCCTGTTTGCCAAATATCCTGAAATTTTGCAGGGCGCCGTGACCTTTTATGCCGAGGCGTCAAACAAATATCTGGTCACGAGCGAAGGGGCTTCGCTGCAGCACGGGCGAATTTTTAGCCGACTTGGATTTTATGCCCAGACCAAGGCTGATGACGGAATGAATTTGTACCGGTATGAGGCTTTCGATACGCAATCGCTGGATCGGCTTCCGGATGAAGCAACTGTTCTCCGGGTGATTGAGAAAATGTCCAAAGACCTGCTGGCGTTGCGGAATGCACCCGTGGTTGAACCCTATACCGGGCCGGCAATTTTGTCTGGACGCGCCAGCGGGGTCTTTTTCCACGAAATCTTTGGTCATCGAATCGAAGGCCATCGCCAAAAAGACGAAGACAGCGGCCAGACCTTTACCAAACGCGTCAATCAATCAGTTTTGCCGGGTTTTCTTTCGGTCTTTGATGACCCGACATTGAAGGCGCAGAACAACATTGATTTGAATGGCTATTATGACTTTGATGATGAAGGGGTAAAGGCCCAGCGGGTGCCAATTGTTGAACAGGGAATCCTGAAAAACTTTTTGCTTTCGCGTTCCCCAATTCAAGGGTTTACTCAATCCAACGGACACGGACGCAAATCTCCTGGATTTGCTCCGGTTGGGCGTCAGGGCAACCTGATTGTGCAGACCAGCAAGCCGGTTTCTGAAGCAAAACTCCGCGACATGTTGATTTCTGAATGTAAAAAACAAAAAAAGCCGTTTGGGTTGATCTTTGAAGATATTTCCGGCGGGTTTACTTTTACCCAACGCGACACACCTCAGGCGTTTCAAGTGACGCCAATTATGGTGTACCGGGTTTATACCAATGGGCGGCCAGATGAACTGGTGCGTGGCGTTGATTTGATTGGAACGCCCCTCACTTCATTTAGCAAGATCATTGCCGGGAGCGATAAAGTTGAAGTGTTTAACGGGATGTGCGGGGCCGAATCCGGCTGGGTCCCAGTGTCAGCGATTTCACCCAGTCTTTTAACCTCTCAGATTGAAGTGCAGAAGAAGGAAAAATCCTCAGAACGACTGCCGATTCTGCCATCACCCCGTGAAGTGGCAAAGTGACAGGGTGACAAGGGGACAAGGGGACAAGGCATAAGCGCCAGGATAAGGATTTCAGGCCTGGAGGGTCGTCGTGTAATAGCCGTGGTGCGAAGCCCACGGTCACGGTCAGGACGAAACCCCAACCCAACAAGAACGTCATTCAATACCAACGGAAAAGGCACGGGCTTTCTTATCCTGGTGCTTATGGGGTGACGGGGTGACAATGTGACAGGATGACAGGGGGACAAGGTGACAATTGTCATTTGGTCACCTTGTCACCTTGTCATTTGTCACCTTGTCATTTGTCACCTTGTCATTTCATCACGCTGGCAATGACAGGGAAGCCAGTCCGGCAGCCGCCGCAATGTGGGCAAAATCGGTCATGAGGCTGGCAACGGGAAGGCCGAGTGTGTCAGAGGACACCATGACCGGCGAGACTCCAAAAACTTCCTGCACACAATCACGAATGGTTTTGGTATGTGACTGGTCGCCCAGGGCCAGGACTTCAAACACGGTGGAATCCAGTGGATTGTCAGCCATGGTGACACCAGGGATAATTTCCCCAGCACGATCCCGGTAAAAGAGCAACAGGCGGAGCAACGTATCGCCAAATTCGGATTCGTCAAAAGTCTGGGTTCGGAGCAGCACTGGATCCTGGTCATGCAGGATCAAGACCGTCATTTCGTTCGGGGTTGAACTGAGTAAAATTTGATTTGGCAAGGCGTTGGGCCGGTTTAACCAGACTGCTTCAGCCAACGAGGTGGGCCAGATCAAGCCGACATGCCACCCCAGTTCATCAAACAGGCGCTCATATTCCCTCATTACTGCTTCAACCGCGACACTGACCAGAAAGCGTTTTTGTCCAGCGACTGGCGAAAGCGGCGAATGCGATACCCGAAGCTTATCAATTGGTTCCCCCACCAGTCGTTCGATTCGAAGCACCAGCATGTCTTCAATGACATCGGGTTCATTGGTGACACTGGTGTGTAATGAAATGATGTGTGGTCGGGTGACTTCATCCGGAAGGGTTACCGCCCACAGCTTTTCACGACCTAATCCAATTCCTTTTCCAAGTGAAAAGATGGCATCCGCCAGAGCTGACACATTCGGGATATTGATCCCGCTAAATGATGGGCGGAATAAATCAGAATGGATTGGAAGGGCGGCGCTTCGCTCAATGTGGCGATGGCCGTGATGTCGTAAAACCTGGGCTATCGAAATGTGAGATGTGGCGAACGCACAGGCATGATGAGGCAAATTGGGGGCGCTAAGCGTCTTGAGTGCGCGCTGTAACAAGTTCATTGGCGTGATTGGTCGTGAAGTTGATATAGAATTTCAGATAAGGAAACCACGAAATACACGAAATACACAAAAAACAAATCCAAATATTTCAATGGTTTCTGAGCTTGATTGCTGAAAACACCACAAAAATGTTTATCTGAAAACCTATGGTAGAGAGAAGGAAGGCCAGCCGATGCGCGCTGGCCCAGGCAGTGTGGAAATGGAGTTTGAGTGACTGGTCGCTACCACTCGGTATACGGAGTTCCTTCCGTCGAAGTCCCCTCGGCCCCGCTGAAAACATCCCGGATGCCAATTTTCCCGTCGCGTGAGGAGGCTTCTTCTTCTAACTTCACCGTCCAGGTATCATTGCGTCCAGTAATTGGATCAATTGGGACTTCCCGAATATATTTCGCTGTGACCAGATCCTGCAGCGTGGATGGTGCCGCTTCTTTATGATTGGTGTATTTGTCAATGCTATCCCGGAGTTTAAAGAGCGTGTCGTGCAGGACGGTTTCTTTTGCGCGGAGAATGAGTGACTGGTAAACCGGTACAGCAATCGCGGCCAGAATCATCATCAGTGAGATGGTGATGGTGAGTTCAAGCAAGGTAAACCCACGCGCGCGGCCACGGGTCGAAGACTGGCGAACATTGGAATTGAAAAATGGTTGAATACCCATAAATCCTATCAAATCAAAACAATAAATCGAACGTTGGTCAATGTTGCATCACCGCCGATGTGAAATTCACCAGGTTTTATATTTGGTCCCATCCATCGCGGTTCCCTCTGAAAGCGAATAGACATCAAACACATCATCCCCATTTGTCGAATAATCATCCGGTTCGTCGGTTGATGAGCGGATTCCCCATTCGGCGGTTCCAGTCATTGGGTCAATTGGCAGCCGGCGCAAGTGGTACACCTTTTTATCGTTGACCTGTCCGGCTGGGATAAACCCTTCATAGAGAATATTCAGCTTTTTCGGAAATCCAGACGGGGTTCGATCTTCAATTGGAATGCGTTGTCCTTGAAACAAGACGTATTCGATCCGATTAAAGCGGTCAATTGATTCGCGGAGTTCTCTCAGCGCCCGTCGCAATTCAACTTCCCGCCGGCTTTTGACCGTGTTGGCTGTCATTGGGAGAACCGCCGCCGTCAATATCGCCAGAATTGCCAGGGTGATCACCAGTTCCAGTAAACTGGTACCACTCTGAAGAAGGCTGGCTCGTTGACGTGGACGAGAGAAAAGATGGTTTCGGTCTTGCATATTCGATTTCTGGGCCTGGTGTTTGAACGAGTGGGGGAAAGAATTTCCCCCGGTTGTACTCACGATGGTCTGGTAGACTGGTTCCAAATTCTTATAGTTTGTAGTTAGTAGTCAGTAGATGATGAGTCAGTAGTCAGTAGATAAAACCCGGATTGTTGAATCCGTGGAGTTCTTGAAAAGAATTGTTTCTAAATGACTCAAATCGAATAAAATACACTTGACAGATACTTCAAAACCCCAACACTTGACTACTGACTACTGACTACTGACTACTGACTACTGACTACTGACTACTGACTACTGACTACTGACTACTGACTACTGACTACTGACTACTGACTACTGACTACTGACTACTGACTACTGACTACTGACTACAAGCTGGTACTACAAGCTGGTATTATTGTTGTCCGCTCTGTCGTGGACCAATGGCCGTAATGGTTGGAATCGGATTATTGATGATTGGCACTGGTTGCTGATCAGCGCCGAAAATTTCGATCATATCAAACCCGATATCGGCTGGACCGGGGCCAATGACCTGAAAATCAATCACAATGAGTTGTCCGGCTGCCGCAATGGAGCCAAGGTTTGGGCTGAGTGATGTTTTGACAAACAATGAAGAGCCATCGTCACGCTGGTCAAATGGTCCATTAAACAATCCGCCATCTCGGATACTAATGGGTTTCACCACCGCCGAGTTATAGTGGATGTAAAAGGCCGCCGATGAAATTTTGACCTGTGGGGAACTGACAATGACCGCCAGATTGACAATGCTCCCGACTGCAGGCCGGATGGATGGGGCGATGACTGGGGTCAGTTGCACGGGGGCTGATGGTTGAGCCGGGTTCTCTTTGGACGGGGGATTTCCATCGTTTGGATTTGGGTTGGTTGGCGGGACAGCCGTTTCGTTGTTGGGCAGAACTGTTGGTGTATAGGTCTGGATGTTTGAGTTTTGAGGATTGGTCTGTGACACCGGGACCGTTTGTGGGCGGACGATTCCATCACCCTGTTTCACGCCCTGGAACTCAGCTTTTGACTGATTGGTGCCTTTGGCTGGGGCATAGGGCGATTGATTTTGCTGGTTTGAAGGCACCTGCTGACGACCTTGTTCAGCTTCTTTTTGATCTTTCAGGTCTGCCTGCTGAGTCAGTTCGAGCAAACTCAACTTGCGACCATATCCTTGAGCGCCATTGGGGCCAATCTGGAAATCGAGCGGGCCAAAGGTCATTTTCTCGTCTTCTTCACTGACGGCGCCACCGCGCAGGATGTGTGGCGTCACGGCAATTAAAATATAGGTTGCATTTTTGCTTTTCACAGGGGTTGAAAAGAGGTTGCCGATACCTGGAATCAAACTCAGGACAGGGATTCCACGGCGGGAGTTTGAATCATCCTGACGCATAATGCTGGCGGCAATTGTGGTTTGTCCCTCACGCACTCGTGCGACACTTTTTACTTTGCGTTGAGTAAAGGTTGGCGTTAGCGATTCAGAGGTTGAGGCCACCACGCCTGAGGATTCAACACTCAGGGTCATCTGAACCAGATCGTCAATCACTTTGGGTTTAATCGAAATATTGAGACCGACATCGTTGTACTGAACCTGATTGACCCCGCCAAAGAGAGAGTTATTAAAGTTGTTGTTATTGTTGGGGTTATTGTTGTTGTTGTTATTGTTGAACGACGGGATTGAAGCCGTTTGGATCGGGACTTTCTGACCGACGTTGACGGTGGCTTCTTCACTTTCAAACGAATGCAACTGGATTTGGGCCAGGAGCTTGGTGTTGCCGCGCGATTGCAAGAAACTGAAGGTCGTCGGCGGCAAAACCAGCGCCGTTCCCAGTGGGCCAAAAATTCCAGTCGCCGAAGTATTGCGCAATCCGCTTTGGGCAACTCCGCCTAGATTCAGCAGCGAAGCCTGGTTGCGGCCAGTGCCTGAGTTGAACTGATTCCCAATTTGCAGCAAATCGTCCTGAGAGACTTCATAGATATTGACGTCCATGACGACTTCCGCCTGGGGTTTATCAATACTGGCAATGAGTTTCTGGATGATGTCCAGGTTTTCTGGCGAATCCCGGACCGTCAGCGTGTTATTTTGGGTATTTTGAGCGACTTGTTTCCCGGCACCCAGCATTTGGGTAATCAGGGTTTGGACATCCTGCAGTTTCGCGTTCCGAATGTAGAACGTTTTGAGCATGCTGGTGTCATACCGCGCTGCCAGTTGTGGATTGTTTTTGGGTCCGACCAGAATCGTCCGCCGCCCGACCGGGTAAAACGCCAGGTTGTTGGAATCGAGCACGATTTCCAATGCCTCGGCATACGTGATGTTTTTGAGCGAAAGTTTGGATTTAACACCGACCGGCTGTTTGGCCTGGGCATCAAAGACAACATTAAAGTTAATAAATGAAGCCAGTTGCAGGATGATATCTTCAACCGTGCGCTCGGTAATCACGATGCTGTCGGCGATTTTGGGTGCCGCTGGGGCGGCATAGTCCATGACCTGTTTGTTTTTGTCGGAAACTTTCTGATACGGGTCAGGGTCGCCGTTTGCCAAAGGCGTAATCCCTTGTTTCAAAAGCATTTCCTTCATTTTGGCCTGGGCCTGTTCATTGGTCGGATCATAGGTGTAGGCTTGTTTATAGGCCATGTAAGCACTTTCATAATCTCCCTGTGCGACCAGCATCCGGGCACGGTCCATAAACATCAACGACGCATTTGACACGCAACGCAGGTAGTGCAGTTCATATTCGGCATTTCCTGGATCTTCGCGCAGCGCCAGACTGAACTCTTCAGCCGCTCGATCCCATTCTTTGGTCGCCTCATATCTGAGCCCGGTCTTGAAATATTTTTTTCCATTAAAGGCGAGGGCGGTGCTGCCGCCTAACAGGTTCAAAACCAGCAGCAGACAAAGCAGGTGACAGGCTGCACGGTACAGTCGGTATCGAAAAGAACATCGTTGATTCATAACTTTCCTCAAAACCAAACAAAAATATAGTGAGTCATCTCAAGATCAAACAAAAATGGTGAGTCGCCTCTACTCAATAAACGTCACGCGGTTGATTTCACGCAGCGTTGACAATCCTCGAAAAACTTTTTGAACTGCGGTTTCACGCAGGGAAGTGAGCCCTTCCTGGCGGGCTGCCCGGCGAATTTCCGAACCGGGACGCCGATCCAGGATCAATTCACGAATGTGATCAGATAAGTCCAACAGTTCGTGGATGGCAGTTCGGCCACGATATCCTGTGTAGTTACAGTGTTCGCAGCCGACGTGCTCATAAAACTGGTACTGGCGGCACTTATCCGGATCCAGAGCCGATTCGATCAGTTCCAGGTCGGTTGGTTGATATGGCCGGGCACAATGAGTACACAATTGACGGACCAGTCGCTGCGCCAGCACACAGTTGAGCGAACTGACAAAGTTATAGGCTTCGACACCAATATTGAGAAACCGGCCAATCACGTCAATCACGTTGTTGGCGTGAACGGTGGTAAAGACAAGGTGTCCGGTCAGGGCCGCGTTGATGGCAATTTGAGCCGTTTCAGCATCGCGGATTTCACCAACCATGACCTTGTCTGGGTCGTGGCGCAAAATAGCGCGCAGTCCGCGGGCAAAGGTCAGTCCTTTCTTCTCGTTGACCGGGATCTGGGTCACCCCACGCAACTGGTATTCGACCGGATCTTCGATGGTAATGATTTTATCTTCCTCGTTGTAAATTTCATTGAGGGCGGCATAGAGCGTGGTGGTTTTGCCTGACCCGGTGGGGCCGGTCACCAGTACCATGCCATAGGGTTCGGCAATGAACTTTCGGAAGCGCCGCAGGTCATTTTCCTCAAATCCAACGATGTTGAGACTCAAATCTTTGAAGGACTCGTTGATTTGTTCGCGGTCCAGAATACGGATCACGCAGCTTTCACCGTGGGCAGCCGGAATGATTGAAACGCGGAAGTCAACCGTGCGCCCTTTGATCCGCACCCGAAACCGCCCATCTTGGGGAACACGACGCTCGGCAATATCGAGTTCCGACATCACCTTGATGCGCGAGATCAGCATCGGATGATAGGTAATATCAATTGGCTTCGCTGCCGGGTAGAGCGCTCCGTCAATCCGGTACTTCACCATCACCTCGGTGTCGCGAGCTTCAATGTGGATATCTGACACCCGCCGTTCCAAAGCGTTCAAAATAATGGTGTCAATGAGCTTGATCACCGGTGACGTTTCGTCAGTCAGGCGGTCCAGGTCCAGGTCTTGTTCACCCTGTTCGGTTTCCTTGACCAGCTTCATCCGGAACGATTCGGTGGCCCCTTGGAGCACTCGTTGCGCGGTATCGCCCCGTTTGAGGGCATTTTCAATGGCTGATTTGGTGGCAACGGCTGGTTTGAGCTGGGTTTTTAACTGGACCGCCAGTTCATCGAGCAGATCCATGTTGGTTGGATCGGCCATAGCGATGATCAGGCGGTTAGTATCGCGCCGGAGTGGAATAAACTGATGACGGACCATCAGTTCCACCGGCAGGCTATTGATTAAATCATAGTCCAGGTTGAGTGCCCCAAGATCAACAAACTCCATTCGATACCGGCGGGCCAGATCCTGAGCATTTTTGGCTTCGGCGTCAGCGATGTCGAAGTCTGACCGGTCCGGCGTCGGTTGCGCCAGGGTTTTGGGATCAATGGCATCAAGCCCTGGGAGCGTTAATTGTGGGCCTCCAGGAGGCGGTGTCGCATTGGATTGCGGAGCTTCGGACATAGCGGAATCAATAATTCTCAAAAAATAGAAGATCAAAAGGTGACGTCAATCACAGGGAGCGGTCACTTTTCTTAACCGGACGGACGCTCGCCCACAAACTGCAAGATTGGCAAATAAAGCGCCAGCAAAACAGTTAACACCACGGCGGCCATGAAAATCAGCACAATCGGTTCAATCAACGTCGTTAAGGTTGAGAGCCGAAGGTCGAGTTCGGCATCGTAAAAAACGGCAACTTCATCAAGCATTGTCCCCAGGGAGCCGGATTTTTCGCCCACGCCGATCATATCCATCGCCATTGGCGGCACCCATCCCGCCTGCTCCAGCGAATCAATCAATGATTGACCTTCGCGAATCTGGCGCATGACCTGGACCATCGAATCCGACAGCACCCGGTTGGATACCACTTCGGTGGAAATTTCCAGGGCTTCCAACAGGGTCAGTCCCCCGGCCAGCAACGTGGCCATGCTGCGGGCCATTCGGGAAATGGTCGTTTGGCGAATGACATCTCCGATCACAGGGACTTTGAGGAGGAAGCGATCAATGGCCAGTTCCCCAGTTGGGGTTTTTCTCCAAATCGTAAAAGCCAGACCAATCACCAACAGCAATGGCGCAATCCAAATCAAATTATCCTGAGTGTACTTTGAGACAGCCACTACATACTGAGTAATGAGGGGTAACTTGGTATTTGAACTTTCATAGAGCGTGGCAAACTTAGGAATGACATATGTCGTCAGCAAAGTGACCAGGGCTGTTGAAGCCGTGATCAAAATAACTGGATAGGTCAATGTTTTCTTTAGTTTGCGGCGCAATTCCGTCATGACTTTGGCGTGATTGATATAGCGCAGCAGCACCCGATCCAGTTCTCCGGACCGTTCACCAGCCAGGATGGAGGCGGTATACAATCGGGGAAACACTTTCGGGTGGGCCGTCAGAGCTTCAGACAGTGACGCGCCACTCCGAATCCGGCGTTCGACGTCTTCGAGCACCGTGCGAAACATGCCGGGTTTTAAGCGACGAACCAGCACTCCCATGGCTTGCAACATGGGCAATCCAGCTCGCAACAAAGTGGCGAACTGTTGATTGAACAGGAAAAATTCTTCAAGTTTGACGCTTCCCTGGGTTGAGAGCGAGAATAACCCGCCAAGTTTGGAACCGGGAATATCAATCGCAAAAACACGAAATCCTTCGCGTTCCAACCGCAGCTTTAATTCTTCTGGGCCATCAGCTTCGACGACTTTGGTGATTAATTCGCCCGCAGGCGTTCCGAGACGACAGGTAAACTCAGGCATATATGGTACTTATGAACTATGAAAAGGCCATCTGATTGAATACCAGACGGTGAGCGATTTCATCATTCATCATTCATCATTCATTCCTCATACCTGGTATCAAACCGTCAGTGCACTCGCTATTGGATCTTTTGGTGACTGGAAATGGATTCGACCAGGTATGGTGGTGAAAAGCCAGGTACAAAACCTGCGCGCAGTCAATAAAACGAAGGTCGAGGATTGCGCGCCAGAGCGTGTTAGGATGGTGATTTGAGCGTAGTTGTGCGTGTTGCACGTCAGAGATCTGGGAAGGTTCCCAAAAGACAAGTATCTTATGGACCTGCTTTCAAATCAAGGGAGTTGCCCGCACCAGGGGATCCGGCAGGTGTTTCGGCAGGAGATATTGGCATGAGCACAGAGCGTTTGGTCAAACCCACCCAGGGAACCAGTTCACCCTCGCCTTCTGAGTGGAAGGAAACGACTGCCCGCTGGTTTAAGCGGGCGGGAATTGCCATGCTTGGAGCGGCAGGGAGCTATATGCTGCTTTCGGCAGCCGCGGCTTATCCGCTGTCATCAATGCTGGTGACGCCGCAAAAAAAACGATTGGCACAGTTGACGAGCCGGCATTTGCGGTACTTTCTCCAGCGCAAACGCGTCCACTATCGTGAGATTGACTTTCACTCATTTGACGGAACGCGCCTGCACGGGTGGTTCCTGCAAGCTGGGCGGTGGAAGCCGACAGTGATTGCCTTACATGGGGTAACTGGGAACCGAACCAGTATGATTCGGTTTGCGATGGTGTTGTATCAGGCGGGATTGAATGTTTTTGTGTTTGATGGGCGGGGACATGGCCTCAGTCAGGGTGAATTTGTCACCTATGGCTATCACGAAACCCGTGACATCTCAGCACTGATTGATTATCTCATCCGAGAACACAAGGTTCGTGAAAAATCAATCGGGCTGATCGGGCTGTCAATGGGGGCTGCGATTGCATTGCAGGTGGCAGCTCGTGACAAACGAATTCGGGCTGTTTGGGCTGAGAGTCCATTTTCGTCCCTGGAGCAGATTTCGGCTGAATATATCGCCGATGCGACCTGGTTGCCGCAGTCCATGCTCAAACCGGTGACGTGGGGGGCGATGCTCGTTGCCAACCGACGCGGCAAGTTCAATGTGAGTGAGGTGAGCCCGGTGGCGATTGCCCCGCACATTTCCTGCCCGGTTCAATTAGTTCATGGTGCGGTAGACACTTTTGTCCGCCCAGAGCATTCACAACGGATTTTCACCGCGCTTACGACCCTTTCCAAAGAATTATGGTTAGTCCCCAAGGCGGCACATACGCAATGTTTTCGACGTGCTCGCCAGGAATATCGTGAGCGGTTGGAATGGTTTTTCCGAAAAAACCTGGGGAGATAGAAAACGGGCAGAAGAAGTCGGGCGGAAGAAGGTGGGCGGAAGAATATCGGACTGAAGACTTGGTTTTATTTCATCCCTCATCCTTCATCCCTTCCTTTGCCCCGAGCTTGCGAGTCTTTCTGCCCCAAGCCCGTTTTCTTCAGCCCGATAATCTTCAGCCCGACGTCTTATGGCTCTACTTTTTGGTTTTTGAGGTTTTGGCTGGTTTTTCAGCCTTGGCCGGTTTTTCGGCTTTGGCTGGTTTTTCTTCAGCGGCAGGAGCTTCAGCTTTGGCTGATTTGGCGGGCTTTTCAGCTTTTTCTTCAGCCGGGGCCGCTGCTTTCTTGACAGCCTTTTTGGCTTTTGGTTTTTCTTCAGCCACTGGTTTTTCTTCAGCCGCTGGGGCGGCAATCGTTTCTTCGGCGATAGCTGATTCCGTCACCGCTTCGGCGATTCGGGCTTGTTCAGTCTGGCGACGTTTGGCTTCCTGATCAACCAGACCTGGTAAAATCTGTTGTTCAGCTTCCACCCAGTTTTCGAAATCACGTCCGAGTTGATAGCCGTTGGCCTTAAAAATTTCGAACGCGCGTTTGGCGATCATGTCACGGACTGCAGGGTCATTCTGCAGAGTTTGGCGAATTTCATTTATATCCATAGGTCGTAAACACTCCTGGTCTAAGCCCACCGGGATCAACGTTCGTGACCCACACGATGGGTAAAGAGTTTGTGGGAACTCATCCTTTCATTGGAATTTCGAGAATAATGCTTAAGTACAAATGCATGATGTAAGACTCTCACTAAAAGCAGTTGAACGTGAGAGACCCGCCAGAGTAGCATGCCGCGTTTATTCATGCAAAGATGGTTCGCACTTCGTAACAAAAACATAACAGGACCCAAGATTTTCAATCCCCGCTAATTTGTTCAGAATATTGAGATTTATATGGTAACAATGCTCATTGTCGATGACGAACTCAGCATGCGTGAGGTTTTAGAGCGTGTGTTCAGGCGTGAGGGATATACGGTTCATTTGGCTGATAATGGGGCCAGAGCCCTGGAAATGATTCGTAATCATGTCTATGACCTGGTCTTGTCAGATGTGCGGATGCCCACTCTGACTGGGATGGAGTTGCTGGCTGAATGCCGCCATATTTCATCCGAGACCATGGTGATTTTGATGACTGCCTACGGCACGGTCGAGAGTGCACGCGAGGCATTCAAGATGGGGGCCGATGATTTTATCCAAAAGCCCTTTGATATTGATGAAATCAAGCTGGTCGTGCGCAACGCCCTTGAAAAAAGCCGACTGCGAAAAGATGTGGTTCTCCTCAAGCGCGAACTCAGCGACCGTGGGCGGCTGGAAAACATCATCGGGCACAGTTCCATCATGCAGAATATCTTCCGGGTGATTGAAACGGTTGCTCCGACCACCAGCACCGTCCTCATTACGGGTGAGTCCGGAACCGGCAAAGAACTCGTTGCCAATGCCATTCATACCTGCAGCCCACGGGCCAGTGAGCGGTTTGTGTCGATCAACTGCGGCGCCTTTGTTGAGACGCTGCTGGAATCAGAGTTATTTGGGTATATGAAAGGTGCTTTCACCGGCGCCGTGGCTAACAAAAAAGGTCTCTTTGAATCCGCCCACGGAGGCACGATTTTCCTCGATGAAATTGGGGAAATGTCACTCAGCATGCAGGTCAAACTATTGCGTGTGTTGCAGGAACGACGTATCCGTCGGGTCGGAGGCACCGAGGAAATTCCGATTGATACCCGGGTGGTTGCCGCCACCAACCGCAACCTGAGCCAGATGGTGGAAGAAGGAACGTTTCGAAAAGATTTGTTTTACCGCGTGAGCGTGATTCCGATTGAAATTCCTCCCCTCAGGGAGCGGCGCGACGACATCCGTGAACTGGCGGACCATTTTCTCAAAAAATATACCCGGATGGTGGATCGTCAGATCACTCGCATTTCTGAAGAAGCCCTGCGCTACCTTGAAAAATATGACTGGCCAGGCAACGTGCGTGAATTGGAAAGTGCTGTTGAGCGTGCCGTGGCCTTTGAGTCAACGTCCGAGATTCGTCCGGAACGGCTGACCGAAACCATTCTGAAATACAATCCTGCCAAGGTTACTTCAGCTTTTGACCTGCCCGCGGATGGAATAAATTTGGAAGGGTTTATCGCTGAAATGGAAAAATCCTTCATCCTTCAGGCCCTGCGCCGAACGCATGGGAACCAGACCCGCGCGGCTGAACTTTTAAAGATGTCCGTCCGTTCACTACGCCACTTGCTCGACAAACATAAAATCCGGCAGACGGCCAGTCTGCTTCGCGATACCTCAGAGTCATAGTTTTGAGTGGAAGCCTTACCCCCAGTTGGAAAATATCTGGTCCTGGTGCTTCAAACGAGGAACCCTGCCTTCGAAAGAACCAGGGGCCGAAAAACAGGTGCCAGTCACCGGAACCCAAAAACTACTTTCGCCCACTCAAGTACTTTTGTCACAACAACAATGGAATCAACATGATACAAGCAAAAAACCTCGTGAAGACGTTTCGTGACCGTAAGCGAGGAGAAGTGCATGCGGTCAATGGTGTCAGTTTTGAAGCCAAACCTGGCAAAATTTTTGGACTCCTTGGCGCCAATGGCGCCGGAAAAACCACCACCCTCCGAATTCTGGCCACATTACTCGAACCAACCACCGGCGAAGCCTACGTTGCCGGGCACGATGTGCGCCTCGAACCTGAAAAAGTCCGCGAAAAAATCGGTTTTCTTTCAACCAGCACTGCGCTTTATGGGCGACTCACCGCCCGTGAAATGGTCGAATATTTTGGGCGGCTGTATGGGATGCCTGAAGTGCTCCTTCAACAACGTCTCAAGGAAGTTTTCTCGGTGCTTGAAATGGATGAGTTTGCCAATGGGCGGTGCGATAAGCTCTCAACCGGGCAAAAACAGCGGGTTTCCATCGCCCGATCCATCATTCACGAACCACCAGTCATGATTTTTGATGAACCAACAACCGGGTTGGACGTGATGACCTCCCGCACCATTATGCGGTTTATCGAACGGTGTCGTGAACAAGACAAAACCGTCATTTTCTCAACCCACATCATGAGCGAAGTCGAACGCCTCTGTGACGAAGTGGCAATCATCCACGATGGTCGCATCGTGGCTCAGGGAACGGTTGAGGAACTCCGTGAACGTACCGGACTTGTTCCATTAGAGTCGGTCTTTTTGAAACTCGTAGGAGCCTCTGAACATGATTGAAAACAATAAACCTTCGTTGAAACCATCGGTCCGGCAGGCTCGACTGGGACGGATCTGGGTTGTCTTTCTCAAGGAAATGCGCGAAACGATGCGCGATTATCGGGTCCTGTTTGGGGTGATTGTTTCGCCGCTGCTTATCACCCCATTATTGCTGGCGGGAATGGGGTTTTTCATTAGCAAGAAACAGGCTGAGGTCAAGGCCGAACAACTTCCGGTGGCGGTGGTTGGTGCTGATTTCATCCCTGAACTCATTACCATTTTGAAAAAAGACGCCACCCTGACCGTCATCTCGCTCGCGTCCTTAACCGAGGCAGAACAACAGGTCAAAAAACACGCCCAGCGAGCAGCGTTTGTGATTCCAGAGTCAGCCAGGTCTGGTCTGGCCAATGGTCAAAAGGTTGAACTGGAATTGTTGTATGACCTGTCGAATGAAAAGTCCCGCACCGCCAAAAATCGGCTTGAGGACGGACTCAAAAAGTTCAATGAACAGGTGGTGATTGCACGGCTGAAAGAACGCAATCTTGCCCCAGAGATTCTCAAACCAGCCGAGGCCAAATCCCGCAGCCTGGCCGAGGATTCATCCGTCGGCATGCTGATTCTGAGCCTGATCTTGCCTTACACCATTGTTTTGACTGGTGCCTTGGGGGGGATGACCAGTGCGTTTGATATCTGCGCTGGAGAAAAAGAACGCGGCACCATGGAAACACTCCTGGTATCACCTGTATCACGAACTGAAATTATCCTTGGGAAAATATTGACGATTACAAGTGTCAGTATGCTTGCCACGCTCTGTGCGATTGCTGGATTGGTCTTTTCATTTCAAAGCGGAATCAAGGCTTTTGAGGAATTCACTCGTGGTAAAATCGCCATTTCCTACTCCGCGATTGGGGTGATGATCATCATGATGGTGCCGCTTGTGCTGTTTACCTCGGTATTGCTTCTGGTGATTTCCAGTTTTGCTCGAAATCAGAAAGAAGCCCAGGCATATGTCCTTCCATTTATGGTGCTTTTGATTGTTCCGGCGATGCTGACGATGGTGTTGGGTGAAGAAAGTCCATTGAGTATGAGTCTGGTGCCGATTCTTAACACGGCACTGGTCCTCAAGCAGGTCTTGCTCAGTTTGATTAAACCCGATTTCATTGCCCTCACGTTTGGTTCCTCACTGCTCTATTCAATCATTGCATTGGTGGTTGTTGTGGCACTTTTTAACCGTGAGGAAATTTTGTTTCGATCCTGAAAGTAGTGGTTAGTGGTTAGTGGTTAGTGGTTAGTGGTTAGTGGTCAGTTCTCATTGGTCACGACATCGTGCGCACTCTAGTCAACCCAAGCAGTCACGACATCGTGCGCAGTTTCAACCCTTGTCCCCAAAGCCAAAAATGACAATGCTGAAAAGATTCGGCCCCTGGGCACTTGCCATTTGGTGAACGGAGAACAGGGAAAAGAATTTCAATTGGCTAGACAAGTGTAACTGCGTCATCGCGCACGATGTTGTGATTGGTTACTCGGTTAGAATTGGGCCAAAATTTCACGCACGATGTCGTGACTATTGAGAGTTAGGGTTTAATTCCTGGAAAAGATTGATTTCTAACCACTAACCACTAACCACTAACCACTAACCACTAACCACTAACCACAAAAAATCCACGGAGGTCCGGTTGTGCTTGCCGCTACACTCAAAATCAACCGCTGGTATCTCATTTCGGCTTGTATTGTGTGCCTTGGCATACTGGCAATCCCGATCACGCTGGCATTTCGTTCACACTCTCCTGCCTCTCTCCTGGCTCAAATTCCAACTTTGAAGACCGCTCAGGCCGCACCTCGCACGGCTCAGATCAAAACTGGTGAAGTGAAAAAAAGCCTGATCCTGGATGGGGAATTGCGCGCCGTCAGAGCCAAAACCATTTTTGCGCCAGCCACCAACCAGACCAAAATTCTCTATCTTCCGCCCGAAGGTAGTTTGGTTAAAGTTGGCGACAAACTGGTGGAATTTGATGGAAGTGCCATTGTCACTCGAATCAAGGAGGTTGAAACCCAGCTTGTCACAGCGGAAAATCGGGTTGTTGAACTCAAAGGACAGCAGGAATCCGCACTGCGGGACATGGAAATCGAATTGAGCCGGCTGTGGTTAACCAACGAACAGGCCCGGATTGATTTTCAGACCTACGCCAACGTTCCCAAACAGCTTGTTTCCCGGCGTGAGCTGCAGGAAAAACAACTGGCCTTTGAAAAAGCCAAAACCGAGTTTGACAACCAGACCACCAAAATCGAGCAGAAGAAAAAAGAACAGGCTGCTGAGCTTCGCATGGCTGAAATCGAAGCCGAGAAGTTCAAATTTCAAGTTGAACAGACCAAACTTGAACTCAACCAGTTAACCGTCACGGCTGATACCGATGGAATTGTGGTGTACTCGACATTTGGGAACGAACGCCGCAAGTTTCAAATCGGAGACACGGTTGGCTGGGGCGCTTCAGTGTTGCAATTGCCCGACTTGACTCGGATGGAAGTGGTCTTAAACGTCAACGAAGTTGATGGCCAAAAACTGGCGGTTGGTCAAAAGACAGCCGTCGTCCTTGATAGTTATCCGGACCAGACATTTTCAGGGACCGTCAAAGAAATTTCACAAACTGCGCTCAAGTTAAATCCCACCACGACGACCAAAATCTTTAAAACCGTTGTCTCACTTGATCAAACGCTCCCTGACTTGATGAAACCTGGGATGTCGGCCCGAATCTCAATTGAGATTGCAACCTCTGGAACTCAATTGATCGTGCCGCGTGAAACCATCCAGTTCCAAAACGACGTAGCCCAGGTCACCAAACTTGAGTCAACAACTCACTCACGACTAATCCAAATCACTATTCTCGCGGCTGACGCTCAATACTACGCCATTGCTCCTAACCCTTTGTTCAAAGAAGGGGATCGGTTGGTTGTGGGTCAGTCGCAGAACAAGAGCGAGTAGTGAGTAGCGAGTAGTGAGTAGCGAGACAAGAGTGAGTAGCGAGTAGCCAAATCAGTCATTAAGAGGGTATACAATTCCATTAAAATCACTGGTCGGGACTCAATAGCGTCGTTTCATTTTCCAAGCTCTGAACGAATCCAAACTGTTCCCACAACCCATTCACAGTAAAAGAATTATCGGTATTTTGGTAAATTATATGCCCTCTAAGAAGTTTTGTTTGTTCATTTCGTAGCGGCTAAGAAGTAAGGGAATAACCTGAATAACGATAAAGATTGACTACTCACTACTCACTACTCACCCATTCCTCCCAGGCCACGATTAAACACATGCCACGGTTGTCAAAAAAACGCCTCCTTTTGTGGGTTTGCCTGATTGTCTTGATCGGTAGTGGAATTTTCACTTCCCGGCGCTTACCGATGTTTCGGGCCAAAGCAGGCAGTGTGGTGGAAGACCTCACCATATCGCCACGTTCGTTGAGTTTCGGGGTTGAAGCCACTGGAACACTTCGGGCGACAAGTGTCAAAAATTTCGGAGCACCGCCCTTGTTTTCTGTCTATTGGGAAATGCAAATTGCGACGTTGGTTCCTGAGGGGACAGTGGTCAAGCCGGGTGATTTGCTGGTCAGTTTTGCCAATCAACAAATGCTCAACGATTTGCAGAAGTATCAAAGTGAAGTTGAGCAGGCCAATCAGGAGCTTGAAAAAATCAAAGCCCAAAATGATTCCCAACGCCAGGAACTTGTCGCCCGTCTGGCCACGGCTGAAAGCAACTTTGAAAAACTCAAAGTGAAGCAGGTGACCGGAGATGCCGCCCTGATCAGTGTTCCGCGGGATATCGAAAAAGACAAACTCGCGCTGGAACAGGCCCGGCGTGAAGTCGAAGCGCTCAATGGACGACTGGAATGGCAAAAATCATCAAGCGAAGCGGCACTCAATATTGTCCGCAGCAAAAAGAGCCGGGCTGAAACGCTCCTTACCCAGATTCAGCAGCGAATCGCGGAATTGCAGATTAAGTCGGATCGAGATGGCGTGGTGGTGTACAAATTGAAATGGAATGGGGAAAAATTTCAGGTTGGCGAGGCTGCCTGGCCAGGGGTGATGGTGCTGGAAATTCCGGATTTAAACACGTTGCTGGTTGATGTCTTTGTCCCCGAGATTGATATTGCCAAAGTGAAAACTGGACAACGGGTTGAACTGACGATTGATGCCTTTCCGGGCAAACTCTACACTGGTAAGGTAACCCAAATCGGGACGCTGGTTCGTCCCAAAGCCTGGGATGTTCAAAACAAAATTCTGGACGTGCAAATTCAACTCGATCAACTCGATACCGCGATCATGCGCCCAGCCATGAGCATCAAAGCCAAAATCGAAACCAGGGTGATGGAACAGTGTCTCGCGGTACCGTTGAGCGCTGTTCGAACCACCATTGATGGCTCGCTGGTCAAGGTAAAAACCGAAGCAGGTTGGCGCGAGCAGAAGGTCACCCTTGGTGAATCAAACGGAACCGAGGTTGTGATCCGCGAAGGTCTCGCTGTCGGTGATAAAGTCGCGGTTGAATTTGCGAAAGCACGGTGAGAGGTAGAGGGTTCCGGGTTCCGGGTTTTCAAATTTTTGTCCTTTTTGTCCTTTTCGTCTTTTTTTCACTTATGTCTTATACAGGCAAACAAATCCGCAAGTTAGTTCAGTGGGGGCTGATGGTTCTGCTGGTCATGGCTGGGATTGGGTGGGGAAGTGTTCGCGCCTATCGCGAACTGACTCGTGCCGAAACCGATAATTTGCCATTAACCTCCAGAGTTGAACCACAGCCCTTTACGCTGACCATTCCCTCGAAAGGTGAGCTGCAAGCGGTTGAATCAACGGCAGTTGTGGTGCCAAATGTCCCGATTGACGGGCCTCCGTTGCGGATTGCCACGATTGTATCCGAAGGGGTTTTCGTCAAAAAAGGCGATGTTTTGATTGAATTTGATCCAACTGAATTGCAATTGCTGGTGCGCGACAATCGGGCCGTGCTGGCCAGCGCCAACCAGAAAATCAACAAAGGTGAAATCACGGCTTCGATTGAGAAACAGGATCTGGTCAAAGAGCAGAAAATTGCGGAACTGGAATTACAAAAACTCAAAGAATTCCAGCCAAAAGATGCTGAAATCTTTACCCGCCGCCAGATTGTCGAAGCTGAAATTGATCGTGCCTATACAGAAAAACGAATTGCCTTTGCTGGTGTCCGGCTTCAACTCAAAGACAAAATCTACTCGCTCGAAGAAGCCATCCTGATGCTTGAACGCCAGCAGGCGGAAAACAAAATCAATGAAGTCGAAAAATCAATTACGTCGCTCAAACTGGTTTCGCCGGTTTCGGGAATCGTGGTTTACCCTGACCCAAGTATGATGTGGGGTGGGCCACTGCAGCCAGGCCGGGTGGTGTACCTCGGGATGCAACTCTGCACCGTGGTGAACCCAGAGCAGATGGAAGCCAAATGTTATGTCTTGGAAAAAGATGCCGGAGAGCTTAAACCCGACCAGCCGGTAACCGTGACACTCGATGCCTATCCCGACCGACACTATTCTGGAAAGATCAAAAACATTCATAAGCTGGCGCGGGCCATTGAGCGGGATTCACCAGTGAAATACTTTCAGGTGATTGTCGGATTGGATCAAACGGACCAGGCCGTGATGAAACCAGGGGTTAAACTCAAGGCTCACATTCAGGCCGGAGAACTGAAAAACGCGATTATTGTTCCCCGCAGTGCTTTGATCAAACGTGGGGCTGATTTTCTGGTGTATGTCGAATCACAAGCCGGGAAATTTGAACTGGCACCGGTCAAGCTTGGTCAGGGTGACCAGGTCAAAGTGGTCGTGACCGAAGGTCTGAAGCCTGGGCAGTTGATTGCGCTCAATCCGCCCGACATCAAGTACCGGTCTGATTCAAAACCCATCCCCAAAACTTGAGAATTAAATCGGATCCATAAGTTTTCCACACGGGATCCACAGGTTTTCCACAGATTTCAGCAAGTTTTCCACAGATTTCGGCAAGTTTTCCACAGGCACTCCTGAAAAGGGTGTGGCGTGCGGTGGCTTGACGTCGCTTGAGACCTCGAATTCCGAACCCTTATGTTGCGCTATTTCAGTGAAATCCGACTGGCCTTCAGCAATTTGCAAAGCCATAAGCTGCGCACGTTTTTAACCATGCTGGGAATGATTTTTGGCGTGGGCGCCGTCATTGCCATGCTTTCAATTGGTGCCGGTGCCGAACAGGAAAGCCTGCGGCTGATTGATACCATGGGAGTGCGCAATATCATCATCCGTGACCGGGAATTTAAAGACGAGGATTTAAAGAAAAACCGTGAGAACTCACTTGGCCTGTCACTGCGGGATGCCCAAAACATTGTAGCAGTGGCCCCCGATATTGAAATGCACGCCTGTAAAAAACGCGTGAAGACTTTTCAAATCTTTTCTTATCAAGGCAAAGCCGATAGTGCCAATGTGATTGGTGTGACGCCAGCCTATTTTCGGCTGGTCAAATATCAACTCTCCGAAGGAAATTTTCTGGCGGAGCTGGATGAACGCGAATTTGAACAGTATTGCGTGATTGGTTCACGAGTGAAACAAAAGCTCTTCAGTTCGATGTCTCCGATTGGACAGTTAATTAAAATCAACAACTTATGGTTTCGTGTAATTGGTGTTCTAGCCGACAACACGCTGACAAAAGATGAGTTTGAAGGCGTGAAGCTCCAGGATTTCAGCCAGGATATCTATATCCCGCTCTCAACCGCACTCAAGAAATTTGAACTCAAGAAGCTTGAATCAGAACTCGATGAAATCATTGTCTCGGTCAAAACAACCGATGCCATCAAGCCGAGTGCCGTGCTCATCAGTCAGATTCTGACCAGCACCCACGGTCAGGTTGAAGATTTTTCATTGATTGTCCCACGCGAGTTACTGGAGCAAAATCAGCGCACCCAGCGAATTTTCAACATTGTGATGAGTTGTATTGCCAGCATCTCGCTTTTGGTGGGTGGGATAGGCATTATGAACATTATGCTGGCCAACATCCTGGAACGAACTCGCGAAATTGGAGTCCGCCGGGCACTTGGGGCCCGCCAGCGTGATATCTGGATGCAGTTTTTGATCGAAGCGCTCACCATCAGCCTTCTTGGCGGAGCGATTGGGGTTGTATTTGGTTTTGGTGTATCACGGGTGGTCGCACTCTATGCTGAGTGGAGTACCGTGGTGACGACCACCTCAATTGGTCTTTCATTTGGTGTTTCGGCGGCAGTTGGATTGATCTTTGGAATTTATCCAGCCGTTCGGGCTTCGCGGTTAGACCCGGTTGAAGCCTTGCGATATGAATAGTTTAGAATTCAAGTTCTTGCTTGAAAATGGTTGACTGGCTCAATCTTTAATAAATCGGAAGACACTGATGAAAAACAGGATGGGAAAATTCAGTCTGGTGTTTGTGGTTGGCTGGTTTGTCAGTCAGGTCCTGCTGGTTTCAGCGATTCAAGAAAAATCGGCGTCACCTTCCGAAGAAACCACCAAAGCCAAAGTTGCACTTCAACAGGCGATTGAGGCACTCGGTGGAAAAGCTTTTGAAAGTGTGAAATCCGAGGTCTCCCGTGGTTTTTACATGCCCTATCAGGACGGGCAGCCCAACAACGCCGGCTTCTTTTCATTTGTGGATTATCTGGTGTACCCAGACAAAGAGCGAGTCGAGTTCAAAAATCGCAAACACCGGTTGATTCAGATCAACGTTGGCGACACCGGCTGGCGTTTTGATTCTGAAACCACCGGATTGAAAGACCAGACCCTAGACCAAATTACTCGATTTAAACAGGATTTGCGGTGTCAACTGGATATATTGCTGAAATTTGAGCAGTACCGTTCGGAGGTGCGATTTCGTTATGAAGCGCGTGTACCAGGTACCGTCAAATTTGAATATGCCGAAGCCGTGACCTTTTTGTTTCCAGACGGAGACCAGGCCCGACTTCTGATAGATCAAGCCACTCATCGTCCGCTGGCTGTGCAATACACCACACAATCACCCGACGGGAAAGCCATCAAACGCGAAAATCGTTTTCTGCAATACAAATCAATTGGCACCGTATGGGTGCCGTATGTGCTTGAGCAATATGTAGATGGAAAACCGCTCAACCGAATTACCTATGAGGAGCGCAAACTCAACACACCAGTTTCTGAAAAGTTATTTGTGAAGCCAGCCGATGCCAGACACCTGGACTAATGTGTTTGGGGTTGTTGAGCGAAAAACAAGAAATTATACCAGTCAGTAGTCAGTAGCTCATCAAGTCTATTTGATTGAACTACTTGACTGTTTCCTGGTACGAGCGCTTCAGTGCAAAATGGTATTACCTGCCTCCCGGTTACACCAGCGGACTGATTGAATTCTCCACATCTCTTCTTTTTGCAAATGAATACTTCTGAAACTGTATCTCCTAAAGTGCCACCAGTTTGGGCTGCCTGGATTGGACCAGTGTTGATTGGACTCAGTTTTCTAGCCCTGGTTCGCTGGAGCTGGCGCAAATGGCCTGATGTGTTTATTGATTATGGGATGGAACTTTACATCCCCTGGCAACTGTCACTTGGGAAAGTTCTTTATACTGATATCGCCTGGAAACATGGACCACTGGCACAGTATTTCAATGCGCTGTGTTTCCGTCTCGGCGGCGTTTCACTGACGATCCTGATTGTCGTGAATCTGATCCTGGTGGCAATTCTGACGGCACTCGTGTATCGCTTCTTTTTGCGTGCGGGAAGTCCGCTGACGGCGACAGCCGTTGCATTGGTGTTTCTCTCGGTATTTGCCTTTTCGCAATATATGCAGATGGGGAGCTTTAACTACGTCTGTCCCTATCTTTATGAACAGGTGTATGGGCTTTTCCTGGGCATTGTGATGCTGGTGGCACTGGCACGATATCTGAAGACGCCACATCCGCTATGGGCGCTCATTGCTGGGATGAGCCTTGGGTTAGTGGTCCTCACCAAAGCTGAATTGCTGGTGGCGGCGACGGCAGCGGCGGTGGTTGGGATTGGGCTGATTGGCATTACCCCAGAGCCGAAAAATCGCCGGGAGTTCCTGCACTTGATTGGCTATTTTATCGCCGGAATGCTTGCAAGTTTTGGGACGGCAGTTGGATTTCTCGCCCTTCAAATGCCGGTTGGTCAGGCTCTGGCTGGCGCTCTTGGAAACTGGGTGTACATTGGCGGAAACAATTTGCTCGGAGATGGTTTCTACAAATTTGTGACCGGGCTTGATGCACCAGTGGCCCATACGCTACGCATGCTCTGGCTGTGTTTTATGTTCGGTGGTTTTGTACTGGTGATTTTGGGGATTCAATCGGCGACCCGTGAGATTCAAAATCAGCGATTGCTGGTCTGTGTTGGGGTTGGGGTTGGGGTAATGCTGGTGGCGTTGGTGCCAAATCTGGTTGCCTGGCAGGAAGCCGGGCGAATCTTGCCGATAACCACAGCGACGATATTTTTGATTTTGCTAAAGGTTTGTTGGAAACATCGGGCTGAACGAACGCAACTTGAGATTTGGGTTCCACTGACGATCTGGGCCGCTTTTTCACTTGTGTTGCTGGCCAAAATGATCTTTCACGTGCGTGTCTATCATTATGGGTTTGTGCTGGCAATGCCAGCCACTCTGTTGCTGGTCGCTGTGTGTGTTGAATGGCTGCCCAAACTGGCCAGGGAACGAGTCGGAAACGGGGATGTGGTGCAGGCGGCAATGATTGGCTTACTCGTGGCTGGATGTCTGGCGCACCTGGATTGGTCCAATGAATTTTATCAGCACAAAACCTACATGGTCGGAAGCCAGGGCGACACGATGCTGACGTTTCCGGCAGAGATTGAGCCGATGGGGATAGTGCTTCATACAACGGCGAAATACCTTGAAACCATCGCGCCGCCAAATGCGACGGTGGCGGTGATGCCGCACGGTGTCACGCTCAACTACCTGCTTCGCCGACCAACTTCGACTCCATTCATTTCCTACTACCTCTTTGATCTCAAAACCTATGGCGGAGAAGCCGTCGCACTTGAGCGAGTAAAGCTGCATCCCCCTGATTTTATTGTGTTTCTCCACAATGGCGTTCCTGATTTTGATGTGACGTACTTTGGGGCAACACCACAATTTGGCCAGATTTTTTCAACCTGGATTCAGGAAAACTATGGTGAAGTCAAACAATTTGGAGCCCGCCCGTTTGTAGATCAAAATCCTGGTGTGGTGATTTTGAAGAAGAAAATGGGCTGAGCCAGTATCGGGCTGAAGACGTCGGGCTGAAGAATTGGTTTTATTTCATCCCTCATCCTTCACCCCTCATCCCTTGGATTGCCCCAAGCCCGACGTCTTCAGCCCGAAGTTTTCAGCCCGTCTTCTTCAGCAAATCGGTTTCAACCAGTTGATGAAGGTCTATCAAGTTTGCCTTTAACCGGGTCATCAGTGGGTGCAGGTACACGTCTGTTTCGATAAAGGGGACGTGCTGGCGTACAAAACCGTGGACTTTTTGGAGGATAGGGCTGGTTTTCAGCGGGTCGAGAAAATCAATTGCCTGGGCGGCGCCAAGCAGTTCCATTGCCAGAATGGATTCGACGTTTTCGACAATGGAGCGCAACTTGACGGCGCTGGTCATGCCCATTGAAACGTGATCTTCCTTGTTGGCCGAAGTCGGCAGGGAATCAACCGACGCCGGATGGGCAAGGATTTTGTTTTCAGCACACAGTGCCACGGCTGCCACCTGAACAATCATCAGTCCGGAATTCAAGCCGGGATGTTTGGCCAGAAATGCTGGATGCTCTGACAAATCAGGGTTGACCAGTCGTTCAAGGCGGCGTTCGGAAAGGCTGCCCAGTTCGGAGGCCGCCATTGCGGTGTAATCAAGTGCAAAGGCCACCGGTTCGCCATGGAAATTCCCACCAGAAATGACTTCACCCGTATCGGGAAACACCAGCGGGTTATCGGTGGCACTGTTGAATTCGATTTCAAGGACCTGCCGGGCATGGGCCAGGACATCACGCACCGCGCCGTGAACCTGCGGGATACACCGCAAGCTGTACGCATCCTGGACTCTACGACAGTCTTTGTGTGATTCACGAATGAGACTTCCTTCGAGCAACTGGCGAAATCTGGCGGCCACCTGTCCCTGACCGGCATGGGCGCGAACTGATTGAATTCGCGGATCAAACGCCACCAGCGTTCCACGCAGGGCATCAAGTGAAAGCGCGCCAATCACATCGGCAATGTCAGCCAGTTTTTCCAGTTTGCTCAAGGCCAACCCACCGACAGCAGCCATGGCCTGCGTGCCGTTGAGCAACGCGAGTCCTTCTTTGGCTTCCAGGACGAGTGGTTCAATTGCAGCCTGGCGCAACGCTTCGGCGGTAGGCATTCGGTGACCCTGATAAAAACATTCGCCTTCACCAATCGCGCCAAGGGCCAGATGTGACAGCGGCGCGAGATCACCACTGGCGCCAACCGATCCTTTTTCAGGAATCATGGGATGAACGCCCCGGTTGAGCATCTGAAGCAGCGTATCAATCACCACCGGACGCACACCGGAAAAGCCTTTGGCCAGAACATTTGCCCGCAATAAAAGCATGGCGCGGACTTCATCTTCCGGCAGCGGGTTTCCAATCCCGCAGCAGTGCGAGCGCACCAGATTGAGCTGGAGTGCGCGGAGGTCTTCCATCGGAATGGTAAAATCAGAGAGTTTGCCAAAACCAGTGTTGATGCCATACACCACACGACCAGTTTCGAGAATGTGCCGAACCACCTGATTGGCGGCTTCAACACGGGTTCGAGCTTCGGGGGAGAGCTCAACCGGTTCACGACCCTGAACGGCGCGAACCATTGCCTCAAGCGTCAACGAATGACCATCAATGAACATATGGATTTTTGCTTTGGGGACCTTTGGGAAAATATGAAAGAATGCGCGGCCCTTTTTATTCGTTCGATGGGCGCGATTCAACTGAATTTGCGCAAGGTCTGGAAATTGTGATGTTCTTCAAAAGTGGAATCAGTCAAACACAGTTCAGAACGGCAGGTGTCGTTGGGGTATGTGTTGTGGTCGGTTGTTTGTCTTCGGCCTGCACCAGTGACCCCAACTCATTGCAGCCTCCACCCGAACCTGAACCACAAATCCAAATTGTGCATGTCGAAGCAGTCCCACGTGAGATTCCAGAATCACTCAAGCCGATTTTTCAGCTTCGATGTGCGGAATGTCACGGCCCTGACGGACGTTCAGGGACTGGTGGCGACATTTTTAACGCCCGCCATCGCTCTGCAAAAAACTGGCAGCTTTTTTTGCGGCATCCACAACAGGCTGATCCAAAGAACACCATGCCTGCCGTGACAGGTCTCACCGACGAAGAGTATCGTTTGTTTGCCGACTGGCTTTCAAAAGTTTCGCGCACCAATCCCAAATTTGAACCAGGAAAGAAGTAGGGTTCCGGGTTCCGGGTTTTCGAATTTTATTGTTTGCACCTTTTCGATCATTTTTGTCAATCTTGTCATTTTTCACCCTGAACCCTGAACCCGAAATCAACAGGCTGTAAACGACCTGCCTCAATTCAACCACCGCTACGCGGTGAAAACTCTGCAACCAATTATTCTTCGAAAACCCTGAACCCTGAACCCTGAACCCTGAACCCTGAACCCTGAACCCTGAACCCTGAACCCTGAACCCTGAACCCTGAACCCTTGGTTTCTCTATGTTTTCTGCCAAATCACCATTCGCTTTCTCGTGCTTGATCTTGAGTTTGCTGGGGTTAATGACCAGCAACTTGATGAGTTGTGGCGGGTCAAACCCCACGGCTGAAACCAGTCCACCTGTATCTCAACCTCCGGTGACTGACATGGAAAAACCGTTCAAAGTTGAATTTGATGCCGAGCGGGCGTTTGAACACGTTCGGAAACAGGTCGAATTTGGACCCCGTCCGGCTGGATCACCGGCTGGAAAACAAACCCGTGATTATCTGGTTGAGCAACTCAAAAAAGTTGGGTTGAAGGTCACACTTGACTCATTTAAAACCGGGACGCCACTGATTCGCATGCCTTCGGTGGAAATGCACAATGTGATTGGCGAACTTCCGGGTGAGCGTGACGACGTCATCATTCTTGCCAGCCACTATGACACCAAGTACTTTGAAAACTTTCGGTTTGTCGGTGCCAATGATGGGGCTTCAAGTACCGGAGTATTGCTTGAACTGGCGCGAGTTCTGGCGGCTTTATCGCCTGCCGACCGTAAGATTCCGCAAACCCTGTGGTTTGTGTTCTTTGACGGAGAAGAAGCCTTTGCGAGCTGGTCCGGGACCGATCACACCTATGGCTCACGACATCTGGTCACAAAACTAAAAGCCGATGGAAAGCTTTCAAAGGTGAAAGGTTTGATTTTGCTGGATATGGTGGGAGATAAAGACCTGGTGATTCCTCGCGAAATGCAATCTTCGCCGTGGATGGCTGACGCCATTGTGGTTTCAGCTCAACAGCTTGGGTACGGAGCGCATTTCTCACGGGCAACCCACTACATTGACGACGACCACCTTCCGTTTCTGCAAGCCGGTATCCCTGCCATTGACCTCATTGATTTTGAATATGGCGGACCTGACAATCCATACTGGCACACTGAGGAAGACACCCTCGATAAAATCAGTCCAAAAAGCTTGAAGATTGTTGGTGATACGGTGCTGCATGCCCTGCCGAAGATTGCTGCGCAGGCACGATGACCCCGTGACAAGGTGACAAGGTGACAGGGTGACAAGGGGCATAATCGCCAAGATAAGAGGTTTTAGGCCCGAAGGGTCGTTGTGTAATAGCCGTGGTGCGAAGCCCACGGCTACTCGACCAGGACAAAGTGACAGGATGACAAGGTGACAGGGGATTTTTTTCATCCCTCATCCCTTGGTTTTGGCCCAGAACCCGGAACCCTACTGCTTAAAGAAGGAAGAAAGGAATGACGTACCAAAAGATTGCTGTGATTCCCGGTGATGGCATCGGGGTTGAAGTCACCCGTGAGGCGTTGCGTGTCCTTGAAGGTGTGACTGAAAAATTTGGCTTACCCCTTGTTTTTGAATCATTTGACTGGGGCGCCGACAAGTATCTGGCCGAAGGCGTGACGTTGCCCGAAGGGGCGGTCGAGATGTTTGAACGTGATTTTGCCGCGATTTTCACAGGTGCATTCGGTGATCCGCGCGTGCCAGACAACCGGCATGCGGCTGATATTCTGCTTGGATTGCGGTTCAAGCTTGATCTGTATATCAACTTGCGCCCGATTGTGTTGCTCAACGACTGGCTGACCCCACTCAAAGGGCGAGTACTGCAGGATCTCAACTTTGTGATTTTTCGCGAGAACACCGAAGGGCTTTATATCAACGCAGGCGGTGTGCTCAAACGTGGGACAGCCGATGAAGTCGCCATCCAGGAAGAAATCAACACCCGGCGTGGGGTTGAGCGGATTATCGTGGCCGCATTTGATTATGCCCGGAACCACGGTCGCACCAGAGTCACGCTGGCTGATAAATCAAACCTGTTGACTTACGGCCATGACCTCTGGCGTCGAACTTTTCGCGAAGTTGCCCTGCGCTACCCTGAAATTGATGCCAATGCTCAATATATTGACGCCATGGCGATGCTGATGATTACCAATCCAGAGCAGTACCAGGTGATTGTGACCAACAATTTGTTCGGAGACATTTTAACTGATCTTGGGGCTGGACTGGTTGGTGGTTTGGGGTTGGCGGCATCTGGAAATATTCATCCAGGGCGGGTTTCGCTCTTTGAACCGGTTCATGGCAGTGCGCCAACGATAGCTGGGAAAAACATCGCCAACCCGTTCGGGGCAATTTTGACCGCCGCCATGATGCTCGAATACCTGGGCCATCTTGATGCCTCACAAGCCGTTGAGCATGCCGTAATTGATTGCATTGCCCGTAACGAGGTGACGGTTGACATCGGTGGCACCCTCAGTACCAGCGAGGCTGGTGAAGCCGTGTTGAACTTGCTTCGAAACTGAAAAAACCAGAGCTTGGGGCTGAAGACTGAGGGTATTGAACCCGTTGTTTTCCGCTCCGAGCTTGCGAGTCTTCAGCTCTCAGCCCTCAGCCCTGGATCTTCGACAATTGCCCTTCGGTCAATAAGTTGGGAAAGCCAAGCTGGCGGAGTGCTTCATAGAGCACAATTGAAGCCGCGTTGGATAAATTGAGCGAACGAGCCTTCTCCAGCATTGGAATCCGAATCGCCGTTTCCAGATTGGCTTCGATTAACTCTTCCGGCAAGCCTCTGGTTTCTCTGCCAAAAACCAAAAAATCTCCAGCCTGGTAGCTCACGTCGGCATAGGTGCGTCTGGCTTTGGTCGAAGCAAAGAAAAAACGTCCCTGTGGAAAGGTTTCCTGGACTTGAGCAAAATTGTCGTAGTACTGCACGTTGAGCGCATCCCAGTAATCAAGTCCTGCCCTCCGTAACTGCTTGCTATCAACTGAAAACCCAAGTGGCCGTACCAGATGCAGTGAAGCACCGGTGCAAACACAGGTGCGCGAGATATTTCCGGTATTGGTATGAATTTCTGGTTCAACAAGAACAATGTTCAGCATATGAATGAAGAATGAAGAATGAAGAATGAAGGCAGATAAGGTATCATACCAATTTGTAGTGGAATCTCCCTATGAGAAAACAGTCAAGTGATTCAACCAGATGACCTTAGTGAACTACTGACTACTGACTACAACCTTATCGTTCGTTCTCAATTCTTCATTCTTCATTCTTCATTTCAAGGAGATCAGGCATGACACAGGTACTCAATTCCAGCCTTCCCCAAGAAAACATGCTTGCTATTCGGAGCGAAACCAACAAGCGTGACAACAACGAAGACAGCTTTGTGGCGCTGTCTTTTCAAATTGGCATTGATGGACCTCCAGTCACTGTGCTGGCTGTGGCTGATGGAATGGGTGGCTATGCTCATGGTGAAATCATCAGCCGCGATGCGCTCAAAAAATACACCACGACATTGTTTAGCAATCTGGCTGTTGACCACTGTTTAAATGTTGTGTCACCTCGTGCGCTCACGGCTGGGACCATTTCAGAAGCAGTTTTGGCGTCAATTGAAGAAACCAATAGCTTTGTGGTGAAAATGATCAATGAGAACGGCTGGGGAAAAGCTGGTTCAACGATTGTGACGGCTGTGATTTGGGAAAACTGGGTTGTGGCCATGAACTTAGGCGACAGCCCGCTGTTTCATTACCAGCCTCGCACCCGTGCTTTTACCAAAATTACTGAAGATCATTCGGTTGCAGCCGCTCTGGCACGTGCTGGGGTCATTTCACCAGATATGATTCAGGCGCACGAGGGCCGGAGTCAACTCCAGTATTTCCTTGGCGGAACAGCTTTTCCGCGTAACTATGAACCGATTGTCTTTCGCCTGGAACCTGACGACATGTTGTTGCTTTGTTCTGATGGAATCTGCGGCAAAGTTTCAGAGCAGGCGCTGGCTGAAATCGTGGGGCAACGAAATCTGCATTTAGGATTGATTGCCGACAAGCTGGTTCACGCCAGTGAAGAAACCGGTGAAACCGACAATCAGACGTTGATTTTATGGCGCTGTCCCTTTGCCGAACCTGTTATTCCGGGAGGTGGGCAAACGATGGTGCTTGGTTCGCCACGTGTGGAAGACGATACCGAATAATACCATTTAGGGCTAAGGGCTGAGGGAAGTACATATTTTCCAACTGTTTAGCTTTTTGAAACCACAATCAGGTCATTCCAAATAGTATAAGCTGGATATTCCGCTCTCAGGTGTGTGTAAGAAAAAATGAAGACAACCGATGTAATTGTGATTGGTGGTGGGGTCATTGGTCTGGCGATTGGTCGTGCGCTACGACAAGCTGGTCTCCAGGTGACGCTCTTTGAACGCAATGACCAGCCCGGTGGCGAAGCTTCCTGGGCCGCCGCCGGAATGCTGGCACCCCAATCAGAAGCGACGGGGCCAGGGGCGATGCTTGATTTGTGCCTGGCCAGCCGGGCACTCTATCCTCAACTGGCCGGGTGTTTGCGCGAAGAAACCGGAATTGATATCGAACTGCGGCAGGAAGGGACACTCTTGCCTTCGTTTTCAGCCGATCAGCATTGCCAACTGCAGGCTTTTGTTAGCTGGCAGCAATCTGCCGGGTTGCGGGCTTCTCTGATTTCCGCCGCTGAAGCCTTTGAACGTGAACCACGTCTTTCACCCAAACTGGTCGAAGCCGTCTGGCTGCCTGACGACTGGCAGGTTGATAACCGCCGCCTGACGCGTGCGCTGATTACGGCTGCCTATCTGGCCGGAGTTGATATCCGCTGCAATGCTGGAAGTGTTCGGCTCCTGGTTGAAAACAATCGGGTGAAAGGGGTTGAGGTAGGATTGGATCGCTGGTCAGCACCGGTGGTCATTAACGCCGCAGGCAGTTGGGCCGCCCAGATGCCTGCCGAATTACTCCGCTTGCCCAGGGCCAGCGTGCGACCGATTCGAGGGCAAATGCTGGCTCTAGAGATGCAACCTCCGACACTCTTGCGGCACGTAATCCGATCTGAAGCGGCATACCTTGTCCCCCGGCGCGATGGACGGCTGGTGGTCGGCGCCACGGTTGAAGATACCGGGTTTGCCAAACACGTGACTGCCGGCGGGGTGATGGCGTTGCTCAACGGCGTGGTTGAAACGGTTCCGGCGCTGGCTGATTGTGCCTTGATTGAAACCTGGGCCGGGCTGAGACCGCTGGCTGAAGACCAATTGCCAATTCTTGGGGCCACCGACGTTTCCGGGTTACTCTGTGCCACCGGGCATTATCGAAATGGAATTTTACTCACGCCGATTACTGCTGCGGTGATGACGTCACTGGTAACTGGCACTGTACCGGCGATTGATCTGACGCCATTTTCACCACAGCGATTTCAGTAAAACCAGAGAAAAAGTCCAGTACTTCAAAGAGATACAAGGAATAATACCATTTTGGGCTGGGGGTATCGGGCTAAGGGCTAAGGGAAATACAACTTTTTCAATAGTTTAGCCTCGCCGTAATACGAAGACTTCACTCCAAAGTGGTATAAACTTCGAAAGCCCTCAGCCCTCAGCCCTCAGCCCTCAGCCCTCAGCCCTCAGCCCTCAGCCCTCAGCCCTCAGCCCTCAGCCCTCAGCCCTCAGCCCTCAGCCCTCAGCCCTCAGCCCTCAGCCCTCAGCCCTC